>CANQUY010000079.1 GCA_947627125.1 uncultured Clostridia bacterium | reverse complement strand
CGGTTTCTATGCGGCGAGATGCTTCGGTAGGGCTCCCGCTGACTGCGTTGTGCTCTCCTTCTCAGCATGACGCCGCCGCACACGGACTTCCGTTGGTTTTATGGGATGCTTCGCTACGCTCAGCATGAGCGCGCGGGGCTCACTGCGTCATTCAGAGCGTAGCGATGAATCCCGAAGGACGCAGTCACACCTCGGACGTCAATGCAACGCAAAAAAGAAAAGCACCTGTTGCCCGATGCTTTTCCAAGGAGATTATATTCAGATATAGTTTATTTTATAGATTTCTTTAAGTTTTCTGCCAACTTTGTATAGATATAGTTATATCTGTAAGTTGTGTTTCTCGTCGCGTCTGTCCCCGCTTTCTCTCGTTCGCCGACGGCCGTATTCGCGTCCGTATTGATCTTGACGAGCTCATTGATGAACATGTCGCATGCCGCAGAATAACCAAGTACGCGCGAATATTCCATCGTGGACGGCTGAAAGTTGTTCTCGGCGTACAGGGTTTCCAATTTGTTGCTCTTGCTGTGGACGCCGAAAAAAATCGTGCAATCCCCTGCCTCGCCGAGCGGCTGAAAATAGGACTCCATGTAAGTTTTCAGAACGACGCAATCGTTCAATATCTTTTGGATATCCTCTTTCAGCGGCACCGCCTTCGTTGCCGTTATCAAGATATTTTCGCCTTCGCTGAATGAGAGATACGCATTTGTCTTCTTGTAATCGATCCCCATGCCGCTGAAAAGCTCGGCGATGAAATCGAGGACCGCCGTCGAACGCATGGCTCTGAGGCGAACCGTGACCGTACCGACGAACACGGGCTTATTCTGAATCCCCTTCAGGTTCTTGTAAAGACGGATCCCCGCCGCCGAATCGTAGAAATTGACGGCTTCCTCCTCGTCATCGTCCTCTTGCTTTGGCGTCCTTTCTTTGATCTCGTAGTGGTTTTCGACCTTTCGGATCTCAAACTGCCTCTCATTTGCGGTAAAGCATGGAAATTTGTCCGCTTTCTCATCATTCGTCAGAATGTGACAGCAGATGAGATTGCTGTCCGTCGTCTTTCCGCCGCGGCTCACGGGGAGAATGTGGTCTACGTTCCAACCGTATTGACTGTTGCGGTCGTCATACGCACCCTTTGCCATTTCGCGGCCGGCGAAATCTTTCACCTTGTCCGCCTTGCCAAACTGCTTGTTCCATAGGGACATAGCCGTTTCTCTGTTGATCTGCATTGTTGTTTCCATATAAATTACTCCTTTTTGAAATAATTTATATCCGAAATGAACCTCCTTTGCAGTCACGCGGCAAATGCATTGGCGGACCGTCAGGGCAACCTGATGCTGTAAACCTCGATGGGTGATCCTCATAACAGCGTTCCAGAAGATCTATCCGCCGCCTTTCGTTGAAAGGGGTAAGATTCGCCGTTCCTGCAGTTTGATTATAGCATACTTTTGCGCAGGCCGCAAGCGTATTCGGTATTTTTTCTTTGAAAACTACAGAATAAAAAAACGTTCCCACAAAGGGGAACAATATCCGCTCCCGCGCGCCGCGTCATTCTGAGAAACGGAGTAGGACGAGAGGACGGGAACTAACCCGCCCCGCGCGCATTCTATTCGTGTCTAAGCGCGGCACGAGCGCGTAGCGCGAAGTTAGAATCGCGCGGGGCGGTTCTATGCGGCGAGATGAGTACAGCTTCCGTAGACTGCGTTGTGCTCTCCTTCTCAGCATGACGCCGCTATGGGCTACCGTGCGTTTTACGGGATGCTTCGCTGCGCTCAGCATGAGCGCGCGGGGCGGCATGGGCGGGCGGGACAGCTCTGCATGACACTGCCCTCCTTCCTCATTCCGAGCCCCGCATGGGGTGCGCAGGGTTAAATCGTGCCCATGACGGTGCCCAATATGTAGACAACGATGACAACGACGTAGACGACGATCCAAAAACCGTTTTTCTTGCGCACAAAATACCACGCGGGGAATGCGATCGCGGCGAGCAGACAGTAATGCGCAATGGAATTCAGAACATTGAGCGTAATTTGCCCCGCTTCATTTTCCTTGAGGAGAAAGCGCACGAGCGGCCCGAGCGCGAACAACAGCGCGGAGAGAAGCAGTGAGCAAAACGCAAACAGGTCGGCAAACCGCCAACGGTTTTTGAGCTTTTCCTCCCGCATCTTCTGTGCGTTCTCCGACTGAAGTTTACTTTCCTTTTTCTCATTCTCGTAGGTGACGTCGATGGCGGACTTATACGCGTCCTTGCGCTCCTGTTCGCCCCTCTTTTCTCTCTTGATCTTTTTCATGGTTTGACCTCTTCTTTCCGTAAAATTTCAATGATATGTGCGAAATAATCGGGCAGGGGCGCCTCAAACGTCATCACTTCCCCCGTCCGCGGATGGGTGAGCGTAAGGCGGCAGGCGTGCAGCAGCTGCCCCTCCAAATTGAACCGCTGTTTCTTGAATCCGTACAGCTTATCCCCCACGACGGGGTGCCCCATGTACCGCGCGTGCACTCTGATCTGGTGCGTCCTTCCCGTGTGCAGGGTGAACTTTGCAAGCGTGTTCTCCTTGAACCGCTCCACGGCTTCCCAATCGGTGACGGCCGATTTCCCCCTTCCCGCGGGAAGAACAGCCATCTTGAGGCGGTCCTTGGGGTCGCGGCCGATGTCGGTGGAAACCCTTCCGCTATCCTCCTTCAGAACTCCCTCGAGGAGGGCGAGGTACTCTCTGCCCGCCTCCTTCTCCGCGATCTGTTTTGAAAGGGAGAGGTGGGCAAAGTCGTTCTTTGCGACGACGAGCAGCCCCGACGTATCCTTATCGATCCTGTGGACAATGCCGGGGCGAAGTTCTCCCCCCACGCCGCTCAAGTTTTTCAGACGGTACAGGAGGGCGTTGACGAGGGTGCCATCGTAGTTCCCCGCGCCCGCGTGAACGGTCATGCCCTGCGCCTTGTTGACGACGGCAATGTCGTCATCCTCATAGACGATTTCGATGGGAATGTCCTCGGGGACCGCCCTCGTCGGGACGGGGTCGGGGGCCTCAATTCGCACATAGTCGCCGTTTTTTACCTCAAAACCCGCCTTTGCGGGACTGCCGTTGACAAAGACGTGCCCCTCGTCGGCGAGCTTCTTGACGGCCGAGCGCGTGAGAGAAGTGACTTCGCTCAAAAAGACGTCAACGCGCGCCGTGCGGTCGGCAGAAAAGGTCTGTTCGGTCATTTTTTCTCTTCCTTTTCGGCCGCTTCCGCCCGCTTGGCCTCTTCCCGCCACTCCTTTTTGAGGGGGAACGCCGCCTGCGGGCCGATAAAGAGCAGAATGATGAGGAGGGCAACGGCGCCGATAGTGACGCAGAAATCGGCGATATTGCAGTTGGCGAAGCCGAAATATTCAAGGTTGACAAAATCTCTGACGACGGCGACGCCGCTTGCGTTCCTGATGAACAGCCTGTCAACAAAGTTGCCGATCGCGCCGCCCTCGATAAAAGCGAGGCAGATCCGGGCGGGATGGTTCTGTTTGAACGCCGTGAATGCGACGATCGGAATGGCGACCATGAGAATGGAGGTCACGATCATGACGATGACCATAAAAGCGTGGTTGCCGCTGCCGATCCCGAAGGCAATGGCGTCGTTCTCGACATGGGAAAAGCCAAAGACGCCCTCTATGAGCCAAAAACGATCTCCGTTGTTGGGGAGAAAGTAAAAATCAATATATTTTGTGAGCTGGTCCACGAACAGCGCAATGCACGCAATCAGCGCAAATTGCAGCATATGTGTGATTTTTTTCTCTCTTTCGTCCCGTTTCGCCGCCGAAACGGGCGTAGGATCATCCTTCATCGTCGTCCTCCGTGAGCCCTAAATCGAGGCAGAGTTGTTTGAGGTCGAGCGGGCCCTTGGGAGCAGTCACGTCCTCGAGGTTGAAGCCCGTATCTTCCTCCTCTTCCGCCTCCTCTCCGAGCTCTGCCATGAATGCCGCAAAGCTGCGCGCGTCCTCCTCGTCGGGGTACTTTTCCTGCAAATTCTGCAACATAAGTCTGCATTTTTGCTTGAGAAGGGCGAGCTCGCGCCTGTCGTTTTCGAGGGTCCGTTCCCCCTCTTCCCGCACGATCCCGCGCTCCCGTTCGGCGGCCTGAAATGCGGCGATCGCGCCCGAACGCTCGTTCTCGAGCTCGAGCACGCGGGCCTGCAGGGTGCGGTTCTCCGCCTTGAACTCCTCAGCGGTTTCCCGCTGTTTTTGCAGAGCCTTTTCATACTCCGCCTTGAGCTCGGCGGTGAGTTTTTTTACCTTTTTTTTGGTGTAAAGTCCGAACAACGCCCTTCACTCCCCCTTTCCGTACTTTTCCACCATGCCGCGCTTGAGTTCGTAGAGCGCGGTGGACAAGTCCACTTTATAGATATGCGGCATGTCTTGGCGGGTATACTCCTCCCAGAACCTGCCCTTTTCCTCGGCGCAATACCGTTGGATCTCCATGAGCGGGAGGGTATCGTAGGTGCGCTTTCCCCCCTTGACGAGGAGGGAGCGTAGACGCCGCGCGCGGAAGTTTTTCACCGTCATGCGCTTCCATGTGTCCACGGGGTGGAAGAGAAGCAGGGGCTCCGATTCGTCAATGACCTCGTCGAAGCGGGTGATGTAGTCGGCAACGGCCTTGTCCGTTTCGCGGTCGTAGATGCGCCATACCTCCTTGAAGGAGGGGTTGGTGATCTTCTCCGTCGTGTCGGAGAGCTTGATCTTGGGGATCTCCCTCCCCTCTTCGTCGTAGACTGCGGCAAGTTTATAGACGCCGCCGAGGGCGGGAAGGTCTGCGCTCGTGATGAGTTTGGTGCCGACGCCCCAGCTGTCGATCTTGGCCCCCTGTTCCTTGAGGGAGCGGATAGAGTTCTCGTCCAAATCGCCCGAGGCGCAGATGATGGTGTTTTCAAAGCCCGCCCTGTCGAGCATCTTCCTCGCTTCCTTGGAGAGATAGGCAAGATCCCCCGAGTCGAGGCGGATGCCCTTGGGTTCATGGCCGCTCGCGCGGAGCTCCTTGAACGCCTCAATGGCATGCGGAACGCCGCTTCTCAAGGTATCGTAGGTATCGACGAGGAGCAGGCAGGCGTCGGGGAAGGTTTCGGCATAGGCGCGGAAGGCGTCGAGCTCGGTGGGGAAATTCATGACCCAGCTGTGCGCCATGGTCCCTGCGACGGGGACATTGAAGAGCTTCCCCGCAATGACGTTGGACGTCGAATTGCAGCCGCCGATGATCGCCGCCCTCGCCCCGTAAACGCCTGCGTCGGGTCCCTGCGCACGGCGGAGGCCGAATTCCATGACGACGTTCCCCTGTGCCGCCGCGCAGATCTTAGAGGCCTTGGTGGCGATGAGCGTCTGATGGTTGATGATGGTGAGGAGGGCCGTTTCGACGAGCTGTGCCTGTATCATGGGGGCCTTCACCGTCAGAATGGGCTCATAGGGAAAGACGATCTCCCCCTCGCGGACGGCATAGACGTCGCCCGTGAAGCGAAGTTCCTTGAGATAGGCGAGGAAATCCTCGTCAAAGAGGTGCAGGGAGCGGAGGTAGGAAAGGTCCTCCTCGTCGAAATGGAGATTTTCGAGGTACTGTGCGGCCTGCTCCATGCCCGCCGCCACGGAATAGGTGATGAGGCGGTTGGGGCGGAAGAAGAGGTCGAACACGGCCGTTTCCTCATGTTTCTTTTCCCTGAAATAGCCCTGCCCCATCGTGAGTTGATAGAGATCGGTGAGTAGTGTGAGATTTCTCATTGTTTTTTCTCCTTGGACTGCTTGTCCGCGTCATTCTCAGAGGACCCCTCCTCAGTCGCCTGCGGCGACAGCTCCCCCCCGGGGGGAAGCCCTGCCCCCTCCTTGGGGAGGGGGACTGAGGGGGCGGGGGAATCTTTCTCCTCCGTCTTTGTCGATTCTTCCCCCTTCTCAGGCTTTGGAGGGTAGTTCTTTCCCATCAGATTGATCTTGGAATAGTAGGGCACGTCGTCCTTATAGGGCGTCAGATACTCCGTAATGCCGCAGGGATCGCCGTTTTTACTGCCGATGAGCGAACCCTCCTTCCTGTAGTTCAGATACAGCAGAACGCCGATGCCCGCAAGGCCGCCCACGATCATCAGAATGGACGTCACGAACGACCACGGCACGCCGCCGCCGTTCAGAATATATTTGCTGTCCCTCAAGGGCTCCATGATGGAGCGGACGAGGCCGTACCACACGAAGTAGCCGCACATGAGGACGCCGTTGGGCTTCTTGTCCCAGAACCATGCCGCCGAAAAGAGCAGGCCGAAGCCCACGAGGTTCAACAGCATTTCATAGAAGAAAAACGCGTAGTGCCATGTGGCGTTGGGGTCCGAAAAGGCGCCGATCCCCGTGGGGTGGAGATTGCTCACGGGCACGGCGAAGGGGAACCACTTCATCCCGTCGCTCGCGACTTCCGCGCCGTACACTTCCATGTTGAAGAAATTCCCCCACCGCCCCATTGCCTGTGCCACGAGGATGGTGACGACGACGCAGTCGGCCGCGCGGAAGAAGTTCACCTTTTTAACGAGGCAGACAATGAGCCCCGCCGTGACGCCGCCGAGCACCCCGCCGATGACGGACAGCCCGCCGTTTCGGATGCTGTTCCAACTGAACCACTGCGTGATATTCATGCCGTCCGTGATGCAGAAATACAGCCTCGCGCAGATGAGAGCCGTCGGGATACAGAAAATGAAGAGGGTGAAAATGAAGTCGGAGGACATGTTCCGCCGCTTCATGAGGAGCGCGGAGAGAAAGGTCGCAAGCAATATGCCGCAGACAATGCCGATGGCGTAGAAGTAGATTTCAAAACCGAAGAGGATGATCCCCCTCTCGTTTGCGCCGAAGAGAGGAGTTTCGGCAAGCAAAGACGATAGCATTTGACGCCCTCCTTGGGGTGTTGGCTCTATTATACCATTTTATAGAGAAAAGTCAACCGCAAGCGATTGACTTTCAGAAAATTACTCGAGCCGAAGTTTGAGAGGCTTCACCGCCTTGAGTATGGGCACGGCGGCAAAGAGCAGGGCGTAGTTCAGAGCGCTGTTGAGAAGCTGTCCCATAAACACGAGGCGGACGAGCGCGTACGTCCAATAGAGATTGACGCCGCCGAAATACTCGCTGAGGTACCCGAGGGCTTTCTGCGAGAACCCAACACTTGTGTAGTAGAAGTACATTCCCGTCGTGTTGATCCCCACCGAACAGACGAGGAGCGTGCTCACGCAGATGATGGAGAGCTTCACATAGACGCTCCCCTTGAAGTGCAGGGGAAGTTTCATGAAACAGCCCGCAAGGAAGCTCATCATGGCGACGGAGAGCCCCACCCAAGGCATGTAGAGAAATCCGCCCGAATTGACGAGGAAGCCGACGGCGTCCCCCAAAAACACGGCGACGAACCCATAGACGGGGCCGAGGATCATGCCCGTGAGAATGCTCACAAACACAGTGAAGGAGAATTGGACGTCGCCGAATTTGATCTCGAAGAAGTTCACGGCAATGCAGAGGGCGGTCATCACGGCGATATAGGCGAGCTGACGCGCGGAAGAGAGCCCGATCATGAGGTCGGAATACAGAAAGCGTTTCCACCTTCCCGCTTTTTTTGCAGTATTCGCAGTGTCTTGCATGATACGCACCTCCTTTTCTGCCCGCTCATTCTGAGAACGCGGGGACTCCCGCTCATTCTGAGAACGCGGGGACTCCCGCTCATTCTGAGGGCGAAGCCCGAAGAATCCCCTCAAACGAAGTCCGTGGCCGCCGCGTCATTCTGAGAGCGCGCGGGGACTCCCGCTCATTCTGAGGGCGAAGCCCGAAGAATCCCCTCAAACGAAGTCCGTGACCGCCGCGTCATTCTGAGAACGCGAGAAAATACGAAGTCAGACGAACTGACCCGAAGAATCTCGCGGCGGAGTCCGTAAAGCATGCGGCGAGATGCTTCGGGTAAGCTCTCGCAGACTTTGTACTACTCCCCTTCTCAGCATGACGCCGCGACAGGCTCCATATATCTCATGTGCTTCTTCGTTCCGCTCGGGCCGCCCCGTCCTTTTTCGCCCAAAATCATAACACAGAGCGGCGCAAAAATCAACTTTTTTTACATACATTTCCCGTTTTACGAAAAACTATTTTTATGACCCTCGTCATCATCCGCACCGCCATCATCTTTGTGACGCTCCTCGTCATCATGCGGCTCATGGGGAAGCGCCAGATCGGGGAAATGCAGCCCTTCGAGCTCGTCATCACCCTC
>CANQUY010000078.1 GCA_947627125.1 uncultured Clostridia bacterium | reverse complement strand
CCGCGCGACCCCCGCCGTGCCCTCGGGACGGAGGGTCACCGAGCGGCCGCCCTTGTCGAGGAAGGTATACATTTCCTTCGTGACGACGTCCGTCGTGTCCCCCACGCCGCGGGCAAAGAGCTCGGTGTGTTCAAAGACGGGCGTGCGGATCTCCTTGAAGCCGTACTTCTCGGAAGTCCTTCTCGCCGCCGCCTCGATAAAGTGCCATTTGTGGATCTCGGACGGCAGTGCGTCCTTGGTTCCCTTTGGAATATTGATCATACATTTTCCTCTCGTGATATTATAGGCCGAGCGTGCGCAGGAGAGAAATTGCCTCCATGCTCCCCGCATCCGCCGCGGCTTTCAGCCATTCCGCCGCCTTTTCGTCGTCAAAATCCACGCCCTCCCCCGTGTAATAGCAGAGGGCAAGGCGGAGCATCGCGGGTTCATACCCCTGCTCTGCCGCGGCCGTGAGCCATTCGATCGCAGCGGTAGGATCCATCGGGACCCCCGTTCCGTCGAAATAGCATCCCGCAAGGTTGTGCTGTGCCATCGCCTGCCCCTGCTTTGCCGCCGCCTCGTACCAGCGCGCCGCCGCCTTGAAGTCCGATTCTGTCCCAAGACCGTCATAGAAACAGCCCGCAAGGTTGAACTGCGCGTCCGCATTCCCCTGCTCCGCCGCCTTCAAAAACCATTCAAAGGCCCTTTGAAAGTCCTGTTCAAAGCCGATGCCGTGATAGTAGGCGATCCCGACGTTGCACTGCGCCAGGTCGATCCCCTGTTCCGCCGCCCTTAAAAACCATTCCTCGGCGGTTTTTTTGTCGCAGGGAACGCCCTCTCCGTCGAAATAATAGCAGCCGAGGTTGAACTGCGCGACCGCATTCCCCGCCTCTGCGGCAAGGGTGTACCACTTCGCGGCGGCCTCGGGGTCCCGTTCGACCCCCTCTCCCCGCTTGAGGCGGTTGCCGAGCTCCACCTGCATCTCCGTATCGCCCTGTTCCGCGCGTGCCTGCAGCTCGGCGGCAGTAAGATCTTTGATATTCTCTTTCATTCGGCCTCCCTGCGGTCAAAGGACATATTTTTTGAGATTTCTGTCGCTCGTCATGTTCTTGAGGTGTTCCTCGACATAGGCCTTGTTGATCTCCACGGTCACGACGGGATAGTCCCCGCCGCCCGCATTGAAGGAGATGTCCTCGAGAAGGTATTCCATGACGGTATGCAGCCGCCTTGCACCGATATCCTCGCTCGTGAGATTGATCTCCTCGGAGATCTCCGCGATCGTTTCAATGGCGTCGGGCGTAAATTTCAGATCGATATTGTCTACGCCGAGAAGCACGGCATACTGCTGGGTGAGGGAGTGCTCCGTGTTCGTCAGGATCTCGACAAAGTCCTCCTTGGTGAGCGACTTGAGCTCGACGGAAACGGGGAAGCGGCCCTGCAGCTCGGGAATGAGGTCCTCCACTTTGGAAACGTGGAACGCCCCCGCCGCGATGAAGAGCATGTAGTCCGTCTTGACGGCGCCGTACTTCGTCATGACCGTCGTCCCCTCGACAATGGGGAGAATGTCCCGCTGGACGCCCTCGCGGCTGACGTCGATACTGCCGCTCTCCTTCCCCGCGATCTTGTCGATCTCGTCGATGAAGATGATGCCGTCGTTTTCGGCACGGCGGAGGGCTTCATCCTTCACGGCGTCCTCGTCGATGAGCTTTTCGCTCTCTTCGGCGATATAGAGCTGCATGGCCTCCTTGACGGAGAGCTTGCGGTGCTTGCGCTTCTGCGGAAGGACCTCGCCGAAGATGGAGCCGAGGTTGATGGCGGCCCCGCCCGGCATGAGTTCCATCGTCTTGGGAACGTCCCTGACGTCCGCCTCGACGATCATATTGTCGAACGTGCCCTTACGGAGGGATTCGAGCAGATTCTGTTCAAATACCTCGCGGGCCGTTTCGCCGCGGTCGTTCTTCTTGACCTCGGCAAGCAGCTTCACCATCTTCTTTTCGGCGGCGTCCGTCGCCTTGACGCGGACCTCTTCGGCCTTTTCGTCCTTGACAAGACGGTAAGCGCACTCCACAAGGTCGCGGACCATGCCCTCAACGTCCTTGCCGACATAGCCGACTTCGGTGTACTTGGTGGCCTCGACCTTGACGAAGGGAGCCCTGACGAGCTTGGCGAGCCGACGTGCGATCTCCGTCTTGCCGACCCCCGTGGGGCCCTTCATGATGATATTCTTGGGCGTGATCTCGTCGCGGAGCTCCTGCGAGAGCTGTGCGCGGCGGTAGCGGTTCCGCAGGGCAATGGCAACGGCCTTTTTGGCCTCATCCTGCCCGATGATGTGTTTGTTCAGTTCATTCACAATTTGTTTCGGCGATAAATTCATATGATTACCTCATGATTGATAAAGAAAACGTACCTTGCACCCGTTCAATGGGAGCCCGTAGCGGCGTCATGCTGAGAACGAGAGTATTACGAGGTCCACGAGAGCTTTACCGAAGCATCTCGCCGCGAGATTCTTCGGGTTAAATCGTTTTGACTTCGTTCTTGCTCCGTTTCTCAGAATGACGCGGCGGCGGGGCGGGGACCAAACGCTCATTCTGAGGGAGAGAAGCGACCGAAGAATCCCCTTGAACGGAGTCCGTTGGTTTTATGGGATCCTTCCCCTTAGGCTACGAGGTCAGGATGAGCGCGCGGGGCAGAATGACGCGGCGGGGAGTAAAATGAGCGCGTCTGTTTTCCAAAGTGGTTTAAACCGTTTCGCAGATGATGTGGTCGTTGGTAAAGACACAGATCTCCGAGGCGATCTTGAGGGACTTTTTCGCGATCTCCTCCGCAGAAAAATCGGTGTTCTGCGCAAGAGCGCGGGCTGCGGCCAAGGCATAATTCCCGCCGCTCCCGATGGCGCAGATCCCCTCGTCGGGCTCGATGACTTCCCCCGTGCCCGAGAGAATGAGAAGGGTGTCCTTGTCCGCAGTGATCATCATCGCGTCGAGTTTTCTGCCGTACTTGTCGTTCCGCCAGAGGTCGGCGAGCTCCACCGCGGAGCGCATGAGGTTGCCAGCAAACTTGTTGAGCATGCCCTCAAAGCGTTCGGAGAGGGCGAATGCGTCCGTCACGGATCCCGCAAAGCCCAAAATGACCTTTCCGCCGTAGATGCGGCGCACTTTGACGGCGGAGTTCTTGAAGATCACGCTCTCGCCCATCGTAACTTGACCGTCACCCGCGATGGCGGTCACGCCGTCCTTCTTCACGGCGCAGATCGTTGTTCCATGAAATTCCATAGTTTCTCCGTATGAAATGAGATTTTACTTTTTTGTACCCGATTTTACGCTTCTTCAAACAATATTTTTTTGTAGGCCTCGATCTCGCTGAGGGAACGCTCGGCGAGTAGGCGGCGTTTCTCCTTTTTGTCGCGGATATGCCCGAATCCCTCCGCCAGCACACCGTAGTTGGCGTTCATGGGCTGAAAGTCCCTGTTCGGCGTCGCAACATAGCGGGAGAGCGCCCCGATAACGGTGGTATCGGGCGGCACGATCGGCTCCTTTCCGTTGAGCTTTCTCCACATGTGGATGCCCGCCATGAGGCCCGAAGCCGCGCTCTCCACATATCCCTCGACGCCCGTCATCTGCCCCGCAAAGAAGAGCATCGGGTTGTTTTTGGCAGAAAAGTCGGCATTCAGCATGTCGGGAGATTGCAGATAGGTATTCCTGTGCATGACGCCGTAGCGCAAAAATTCCGCATGTTTGAGGGCGGGAATGAGCGAAAATACCCGCTTCTGTTCCCCAAACTTTAAATTCGTCTGACAGCCGACGAGGTTATAGCTCGTCCCCGCGGCATTCTCCTTTCTGAGCTGAAGCACGGCATAGGGACGTCTGCCCTCCCCGTCGCTGAGCCCCACGGGCTTGAACGTGCCGAAGCGGAGGGTATCTTTCCCCCGTGCGGCCATGACCTCGACGGGCATACAGCCCTCGAAGATCTCCCCCTTTTCAAAGTCGTGCAGGGTGGCCCGCTCGGCGTGGGTGAGTTCATGTACGAACGTTTCGTACTCCTCCTTCGTCATCGGGCAGTTGATGTAGTCGCCCGTGCCCCTGCCGTAGCGGTCCTGCGTGAAGGCCTTGTCAAGGTCGATGCTCTCTGCCGAAACGATAGGGGCGGAGGCATCAAAAAAGTGCAGGACGCCGTACTGTTCCATGATGGCCGCGGCGAGCGTTTCGTCCGTCAGCGGGCCCGTCGCAACAATGCCCTGCATGGGCAGAGAAGTGACGATTTCGTGACATAAATGCACGTTTTTTTGGGAAAGCAGCATCTCCGTGACGAGGGAAGAGAACTTCTCCCTGTCCACGGCGAGGGCCCCTCCCGCAGGCACTTTTGCCTCCTCCGCTGCCGCCATCGTGATAGAGCCCAGCCGCCGCATTTCCTCCTTTAAGAGGCCGCAGGCGTTGCCGAAAACGTCGTCGCTCTTGAGGGAATTGGAGCAGACGAGCTCGCACAGCTTCTCACTGCTGTGGGCGGGAGAAAATTTGAGGGGCTTCATGTCGATCAGCTCGACTTCGGCCCCCTGCTTTGCAAGAAAGTGCGCCGCCTCGCAACCCGCAAGGCCGGCGCCGACGATCTTTATCATTTTTGCGTCTCCGACGGTTTTTTGTAGCCGCACGATTTATCCGAACATTTGATGACGCCGCGCGGCGATTTGACAATGGGTGCGCCGCACTTGGGGCACTTCTCCCCCGTGGGCATATCCCAGCTCATGAACTTGCAGAGGGGATAGCCGCTGCAGCCGTAATAGGGCTTGCCCGTGCGGGAGCGGAGCTTCTTCGTGGGCTTGCCGCAGTCGGGGCAGACCCCCTCCAAGATCTCCTCCTCCTTCTTTTCGCCGTAGGGCATCGTCGATTTGCAGGAAGGATAGTTGGGGCAGGCGAGGAATTTGCCGTATCTGCCGCTCTTGACCACCATCATTGCGCCGCACTTGGGGCAGGGCGTATCGGAAACTTCCTCCTCCGATTCGCTGACAATGTTGGAGCAGGCGGGATAGCCGCTGCAGGCGAGATATTTGCCGTATTTGCCCGTCTTTCTGACCATGGGCCTGCCGCACTTGGGGCAGAGGATCTCCGTCATCTCGTCGCCGTCGGTGGAGGCAAAGCGGAGCTGTTTTTCAAAGGGGGGATAAAACTCCCCGATGATCGAATGCCAGTCCTTGCCGCCCTCCTCGATCTCGTCGAGCCGCTCCTCCATGCCCGCCGTAAAGCCGACGTCCATGATATCGGTAAAGTAGTGCACGAGCATGTCGGTGATCTTATAGGCGATCTCCGTGGGCTTCATATATTTGCCGTCTTTTTCGACATATTTGCGCTTATTGAGCACGGAAATGATGGAGGCATACGTCGAGGGACGGCCGATCCCCTTATCTTCCATGGCCTTGACGAGGGAGGCGTCCGTATAGCGGATGGGCGGCTTGGTGAACTTCTGCTCCGGCTTCACGGAAAGGCAATCGAGCGGATCCCCCTCGTTGAGGGGCGGCAGGAGCCCCTTTGCCTCTTCCTCCGCGCCCTCGGGCTTTACCTCTGTCCAGACGGCGGTGAAACCTGCAAAGCGGAGCGCCTTACCGCTCGCCTTGAGCGTATAATTGCCGTTGAGGATATCCGCCTGAACGGAATCGTACTGCGCCTCCGCCATCTGCGAGGCGATGAAGCGTTCATAGATGAGCTTATAGACGGCGAAGTGCTTCCTGTCGAGGAGCTTCTTCACGGCCTCGGGCGTGCGCGCAAGGTCGATGGGACGGATGGCCTCGTGCGCGTCCTGTGCGCCCTTTTTCGACGCATAGTAGTTGGGTTTTTCGGGAAGATATTCCTTTCCGTAACGCTCGGCGATATATTCCCTCGCCGCCGCCTGCGCCTCCGCAGAAACGCGGGTGGAGTCGGTACGGATATAGGTGACAAAGGCAATGTGCCCCTCTCCCTCGACGTCGATGCCCTCATAGAGGTGCTGGGCCATGAGCATCGTTTCGGGAGCGGAGAGCCCCAATTTGTTGGAGGCGTCCTGTTGGAGGGTGGACGTCGTGAAGGGGGCGGGCGCATGCGACTTCGTGACCGTCTTTTTGACGCTTCCGACGACGTAACTGCCGCTGTTGAGGGCCGCGAGGGCCTTGTCCGCCTGCTCCTTGTTGGAAATTTTCAGCTTCTTATTGTTGAATTTCTCGAGCGCGGCGCGGAAGGAGGGATGCTTCCCCTCCACGTCCTGCAGGTCGCAGGTAATTGTCCAATATTCCTCGGGAACGAAGGCGTTGATCTCCCGTTCCCGCTCCACGACGAGGCGGAGGGCAACGGACTGCACGCGCCCCGCGGAGAGCCCGTTCTGGATCTTGTTGTTGAGAAGGGGGGAGAGCTTGTAGCCGACAAGACGGTCTAAAACCCTTCTCGCCTGCTGGGCGTCCACGAGATTATAATTGATGCGGCGGGGATTCTGCAGGGCATGCTCCACGGCGCGGGGAGAGATCTCGTTGAACTCGATCCTGTTTTCCCCCTCCTCGGAGAGCCCCAAAACGGTCTGCAAGTGCCACGAAATGGCCTCGCCCTCGCGGTCGGGGTCGGTTGCGAGGTAGACCCTGTCTGCCCTCTTCGCCTCCTCGGTAAGACGCTTGATCGTTTCCTCCTTGCCGGGGGAAGTCACATAGCGGGGTTCAAAATTTTTCTCCACCGAAACGCCGAGCGTCTTTTGCGGCAGATCGCGGATATGGCCGCCCGAGGCGTCCACGCGGTATTTTCCCTTGAGATACTTTGAAATTGTCTTTGCCTTGCTCGGCGATTCTACGATAATGAGATCCATAATTGTCCTTATTTACACTGCACTGTATTTGTTGCCGCCCGTCTTTGTGGCGAGGCCCTTGATCTCGAGCGCCGAGAGGGCGGCGGAGGCCTCGAAAATTCTCATCCCGAGGGCCTCGGCGATCGTGGCGACGTGCGTTTCGCCCCGTTCGCGGAGATATTGGAGAACTCTGCCCTCATCCCCATCCGCCTCTGCCTCGGGCTTCTCTTTTTGTGCCTCGATGCCATAGACGGAGAGAATGTCGGCAGCTTCCGTCACGAGATACGCGCCCGCCTTGATGAGGGCATTGCAGCCCGCTCCCTGCGACACGCCGATGTTATAGGGCAGGGCGAACACCTCTTTCCCGTAGTCGAGGGCACAGCCCGCCGTGATGAGCGCACCGCTCCTGACGCCCGCGGAGAGCACGAGCACGCCCTCCGAAAGTCCCGCCAGAATGCGGTTCCGCTGATAGAACGACCACTTTGCCGTGCCCGTCCCGAGCGGATATTCGCTGAGGACAAGCCCCTTTTCGATAATTTTCTCCTTCAGAGAGGTATGGGCGGCGGGATAGCACATGTCGATGCCGCAGGGGAGCACGCTGATGAGGTTCCCCGAGGGAAGCGCACCCGCAATGGCCGCCGCATCTCCCCCTTCCGCGAGCCCCGTCACGATCGTAAAATGTTCCGAGAGCTCCGCGGAGAGATTTTTCCCGAACTTCTCCGCCCACGGCGGGGTAATACGGGAACCGACGATGCAGAATTTCCTCTCCGCCAGAAGTTCCCTTCTGCCCATGCCGTAGAGAAGAAGGGGCGGGTCGGACACATACGCCAAGGATGCGGGGTAGTCGGCCGAAAGGGCTGTGACGAGAAAGATCCCCTTCCTTTCGAGCGGCGCAAGAAAGGAAGCGGCCATCTCCTCTTCCTCCCTCTTGAGAGTGCGCACGCATGCCCCGCCGCGGATGGCGTCGAGCACCTCGCGCCCCTTCATTCCTTTGACGGCCGCCTCATAGATGACCGTTTTCTCTTCGGAAGTATACGTCATTTCGTTTACGGCTTATCGAAAAGACGATAAGATACCGCCTCAAACACATGCTTGGGAAGGATCTCCTCGCTGCTGTCGAGATCCGCGATGGTGCGGGCGACCTTGATGATACGGGCGCGGGCACGGGCGGAGAGCTTCATACTCTCAAAGGCGTTGCGGAGGATCCTGTCGCCTTCGCGGGTGAGGGCGCAGAATTCCTGTATCTCCTTCTCCCCCATCTCCGAATTGGTGTGGATATTTGTTCCCTCGAAGCGGGCACGCTGGATGCGCCGCGCCGCATTGACGCGCTGCTGTACCGTGGCGGAATCCTCGTTGACCTCCTCGGAGGTGAGTTCGTCATAGGTGATATTGTCCACTTCGACCTGCAAATCGATCCTGTCGAGCAGCGGGCCCGAGATCTTGCGGCGGTACCGTCTGATCTCGGCGGGCGTGCAGGTGCAGGTCCGCTCGGTGGAGCCGTAGTTGCCGCAGGGGCAGGCATTCATACTCGCGCAGAGCATGAA
>CANQUY010000077.1 GCA_947627125.1 uncultured Clostridia bacterium | reverse complement strand
CAATCTCCTCGTCAACGGGGCCTCGGGCATCGCCGTCGGCCTTGCAACGAACATTCCGCCCCACAATTTGGGGGAAGTGATCGGCGGCGTCGTCGCCTATATCGACGATCCCAATATCTCCCTCGAGAAGATGATGAAATACATTCCCGCCCCCGACTTCCCCACGGGCGGCAAGATCATCGGGAGGGAGCTCAAACAGGCGTATGAAACGGGCAAGGGCAAAATTGCCGTGCGAGCCAAGGTCTTTGTGGAGCTTGCGGAGGGGGAACGCCCCACGAGCGGCAAGGACCCCAACGTCAGGCGCAATATCGTCATCAC
The DNA here is from genome assembly GCA_947627125.1 of uncultured Clostridia bacterium. Lineage (GTDB taxonomy): Bacteria > Bacillota > Clostridia > Christensenellales > Borkfalkiaceae > Gallimonas. The sequence goes on along the minus strand of CANQUY010000077.1, from coordinate 8,113 downwards.
CGAACTGCCCTATCAGGTCAATAAGGCAAATCTTTTGCGGAAGATCGCGGAGCTCAGGGAGCAGAAGAGCGAGCTTGCGGCCATCACCAAGGTCGTGGACGAGAGCGACAGGAGCGGCATGCGCGCCGTCATCGAGATGCGCGGCACCGAGAAGGATGCGGAGGACGTGCTCGCCGCCCTCTACAAATACACCGACCTCGAGATCAGTTTCGGCATCAACATGGTGGCCATCGCCAAGGGGAAACCCATGCTCATGGGGCTCATGGACATCATCCGCTACTATGTGGAATACCAGCGCGAGGTCGTCCTCCGGAGGACCAAGTTTGACCTCAACCAGGCCAAGGAACGCTGCCATATCTTGGAAGGGCTCATCATCGCCGTCCGCAATATCGACGAGGTCATCAAGATCATCAAATCGGCGGACAGCACGCCCGACGCGAGGGAAAAGCTCAAAAAACGCTTTGAACTCTCCGACAAGCAGGCGCAGGCCATTCTCGATCTGAGGCTCGCCCGCCTCACCAAACTCGAAGTGTTCAAACTCGAGGAGGAATTGAAACAGCTCAAGGCCCTCATCGAGAAGCTGACGGCGATCGTCGGGAGCAAGAAACTGCAGCTCGACGTCGTCAAGACGGAGATCACCGAGCTCGGCAAAAAGTACGCCGTGCCGAGAAAGTCCGCCCTCCCCGAGAGCGAAGAGGACGCCTTTGCGGAGCGGCTGGACTTCTTTGTCCCCGGCGAGCCCGCTTCCCTCTTCCTGACGGCAGACGGCAAGCTCAAGTGCGTGGAGGAGAAGAAGCTCAAGGGGCTCTCGCAGGAGATCACTCCCTCGCTGAAGAAGGGCGGGATCGTCATCAAGAGTGTTTCCCTCCTCTCCAATGCCGACGCCATCGTCATCACCGACAGGGCCCGCGCCCTCCGCTTCAACATGAAGGCATGCATGCGCAAGTGGACAGATGCGGGACTGAAACTTTCGGACGTCGCCGAGGCAGAGAAAGACGAAAGGGCCGTTGCCATCTTCTCCGAGGAGGAGAAGGGGACGTACATATTCATCACCGAAAAGGGCGAGATCATGGGCCGCGACCTCGAGGACATCATCGCGGGCAAGGGGGACGTCGTCAAGATGGAGCAGGGGGATAGGCTCGTCGCCGTCCAAAAGTTCGACCCCGAGGACAAGACCCTCTACTTCATCACGCGGAACGGCATGTGCCTCAACATGAAGATGGACGAAGTCCCCGTGAGAAAGACCGCCGCCACCTGCGTCAAGGGCATGGGGGTGAAGAAGGGGGACGCCGTCATCTGGGCGAGCCAGCTCGAGGACTACGGGGAACTCGTCCTCGCGACCTCGGGCGGCAGATTCAAGCGGGTCATCGTTTCGCAGATCGAGCCCCTGAACCGCGGGGCCATGGGCGTCAGAGTTGCAGATATGAAGGAAGATAAGGTCATCTTTGCGGACTATGTGACGGAGCCTTACGACCTTGCCGTGTTCACCGAAGAGGGGGGCGTAGAAAAGCTCTCCACCGAGGACATTCCCATCGACGCGACCTACACCCGCGGCAGACCCTTAAAGGGCGTCACGTGGAAAGCAAAGGAGATCTTCTCCATGAAACGTTAAAAAAATCCCCCTCGGGGGATTTTTTATGTTCTCCGCACGCTCATTTGTACGCCGTCCGCTCATTCTGACCCTGAGCAACGTCGAAGGGGAAGAATCCCATAAAACGCACGTGAGCTCGTATGTGCGGCGTCTTGCAAGGGAGCCAAGGGGCGTGGGCGGCGTCATGCTGAGAAGGGGAGCTCGTGCCCCTCGCGCTCATTCTGAGCGCAGCGAAGAATCCCATAAAACGCACGGGAGCCTGTGTGTGCGGCGTCATGCAAGGGAGCCAAGGGGCGTGTGCGGCGTCATGCTGAGAAGTGGAGCCCGAACGCAGTTTACGGGGGCAGTACCGAAGCATCTCGCCGCATTGTGACTGAACGCCCCGCGAGATTCTTCGGGTTAGTTCTCTTTGACTTCGTTCAACGTCCGTTTCTCAGAATGACGCGGGGCAGGAACACGTCGGCAAGGGGAGCCCGAACGCAGCCATGTCCCGCGTGGCGTCATGCTGAGAAGGGGAGTAAGAACGCAGTCTATAAAAGTTGACCCGAAGCATCTCGCCGCATGGTGTGTGATCGCCCCGCGAGATTCTTCGGGTTAGTTCTCTTTGACTTCGTTCAATGTCCGTTTCTCAGAATGACGCGGGGATGATCACCCTGCCCCGCCGTTATGAATGCGTCACCATGACGTAATCAGAACGCCGCCGTCGGTATACCCCCGCCGCGGGATGAGGGCGGGCGGGGAAAACTCTTGACATTATGGCAAAAATTTGATACAATCCCCCTGTATGGAAACAAAAGAATTTTTCAGGCGGTTTCATTGGGGGACGGTGGTCCCCGCAGTTCTGACGTTTGCGGCGGGAATTGCCGTTGCGGCCGCACCCGCGGGGAGCAACCTCGCCCGTTCGGTGACGGTGGGGATCTTCTTCGCCCTCTCGGGGATCCTGTGCGCGCTCGACTTCTTCCTCGACCGTGAGGAAAACCCCGTGCGGCTCCTTTCGGGCACTGCGCAGGCCGCAGCCGCGCTCTGGATGTTCGTCATGATCTCTGCGCCGCTCTACATTTTCTGCATTGCAATGGCGGTCATCATCGCCCTCCGTGCGGGGAGCGATATCTTCGGCGCGATCAAGAATGACGGCGGACCGCGGCGGATCGTCCGCATCGTCCTCTCGGCGCTCTTCATCGCCGCCTGTATCGTCATTCCCTGCAAGCCGTTTGAAATCGGCGGTCTGCTCATCTATACGGGCGTTCTCATGGCCGCGGAGGCCGTATACAGCTTTGTTGTCGCCTGTCTTGAGGGGCTCTTTGAGGAAGAGGAAACCCTGCATTTCCGCACCGTCAAAAAATGATTTTCAAAATTCATTGCTATTTTTACGGAAATATGCTACAATCTCTCTTGTCGTAAAAATTCAGGGTACATAAGCGGCTATGAAATCAGACATTTGGAAAAAAATCGGCTTTTTTATGACGGCGTTTGCGCTCCCCGTGCTCATCTCGGGCGTCGTGCGTGCGCTCGGCATCTATATCTTTGTCACGCCGAATAAATTTGCGCCCGGGGGCGTCAACGGTGCGGCCGTCCTGCTGGAAGAGGCGATCGGATGGAACTCGGGCTGGTTCCTTCTCATGCTGAATGTTCCGCTCTTCTTCCTCGCTTTCTTTCTCTTGGGAAAGAAGGAGGCGATCCTCTCCACCCTCTCCATGCTGTTGACGTCGGGCCTGCTCATTCTCTTCGGCTGGATCGAGAGTTTCCCCAAATTCGACGGCTTCGTCACCGAGGAGCCCATCGCCTACGGGCTCTTGGGGGCAGTTGCGGGGGGCATTTTCCTCGGGATCGCGCTTGCCGTCATGCTCCGCTGCTGCGGCACGGCGGGCGGAACGGCCATTCTCGCCTCCATCGTCAACAAAAAGTGGAAATTTATCTCGGTGAGCTGGCTGACTTCCTTCTTCGACGCCGTCGTGGTGTTCGCATCCATCTTTGTCTACTATTCCTCCGCGGCGGGCTTTGCGGCAAATCTCGTGCCCGTGCTCCTCGCCCTCGTTTCCCTCTTTGTGACGAGCAAGACGTGCGACGTCATCATCAACGGCTTTAAAGTCGCATATAAGTTTGAAATTATTACGAAGGAACCCGAGGCGATCGCCCGCGAGATCATGGAAAAGACCCACCACGGCGCGACCATGATGCGCGCGACGGGCATGTACACGCACGAGGAGCACGACGTCCTCGTCTGCATCATCCGCAAGCGGCAGATCGCAGAGGTCCAGCGCATCATCAAGCGGTATCCCGGCACCTTTGCATTCTTCTCGCCCACGACGGAAGTGTATGGCAAGTTTCTGAAGTGAGCGGAATATACTTTTTTATCGGGGGTCCATACTGAAGCTATGGAACACATCTATGACGTTGCCGTCGTCGGCGGGGGGATCGCGGGATTTTCGGCCGCGCTCTCCCTCAAGAGCCTCAGGCTCGACTACCTCTGGATCGGCGATGCGGAGTTCGGCGAAAAGGTGAAAAACAGCGAATATGTGCGAAATTTTCCCTCTTTCGTCGGGGACGGCAAGCAGTTTTTCGAGGCTCTGATGCGGCAAAAGGAGAGGGAGGAAATTACCTTCACCCGCGGCCGCGTGGACGGCATTTTCCGCACGAAGGACCTCTTTGCGGTTTCGGCCGCGCCCGACATGTATTCGGCCCGCGCCGTCATTCTCTGCACGGGAGTGGACCTCAAGGGGAAACTTAAGGGAGAGAGCGAATTTTCGGGCCGCGGCGTGAGCTACTGCGCCGTGTGCGACGGGGCGCTCTACCGCGGCAAGAGGATCGCCGCCGTGCTCTCCTCGCCCGACTTCATCGGGGAGGCGGAGTATCTCGCGGACTTTGCGGAAAAGGTGTACGTCTTTGCCCCGTTCGAGGCGGCTTTTGAACACAAAAATATCGACTTATGTCACGATTTGCCGCGTTCCATCGAGGGAAACAAGCGCGTTGAACGCCTCGTGTGCGAGCGGGAAAGCTACGGCGTTGACGGGATATTTTTGCTTCGCAGGGCCGTTCCGCCCGAGGCCCTCGTCGGGGGACTCAGAACGGAGGGTGCGCACGTCATTGCAGGCAGGGACATGGCGACGAACCTCAAGGGGCTGTTTGCGGCGGGGGACATCACGGGGCTTCCCTACCAATACGCCAAGGCGGCGGGGGAAGGGCTCGTCGCGGCCCATTCCGCCAAGCGGTACTTAAGCGAAATTTCAAAGATATAGCCGCGTTTTGAAACTTTCAGACGCGTTTATATAAAAAATATCATAGGCGTCATCAAGACGCAACGGAGGTTTTCTGATTTTATGGACGGCGACCCAAGTAGTAACTTAGGCGGCATCAATTCACTTCTGAGCGTGCACAGCCACGGCGTGTTCGTCGGGCTTATCATCGCGCTCATCGTACTCGTCTTTCTCTCGGGGTGCTTCAGCGCAACGGAAACGGCGTATACGAGCTTCAGCACGGTAAGAATGCGCAGATATGCGGCGAAAAAGCGTTCCGCACGGCAGGTCTTAAAGCTCAGCGACGACTACAACAGGGTGCTTACGACCCTTCTCATCGGCAACAATATCGTGAATATCGCGGCGGCGACCATTTCGACCCTCGTCTTTACGCAGCTGGTGAACGAGGAGATCGGCCCCACGATCTCTACGATCGTCCTCACGGCCGTCGTGCTCATCTTCGGCGAGGTCACGCCCAAGACGCTTGCCCGCGAGGCACCCGAAAAATTCGCCTGCGCCATGGTCTATCCGCTCACCTTTTTTACCTATCTGTTCCTGCCCCTCAACTGGATCTTCGGGGGATGGAAGAAACTTCTCTTCCTCATCTTCGGGTTCAACAAGAAGAAGCCGAAATACACCGAAGAGGAATTCAAAATGATCGTCACCGACATCACGAACGAGGGCGTTTTGAACAACACGGAGCATGACCTCATCAAGCGCACCCTCCGCTATGACGAACTGCACGTCGGGAGCTGTATGATCCCGCTGGAGCGCGTCGTGATGGTGGACGCGCGTGAAAATATCCAGCTCGTCTATAAAATCTTCCGCGAAACAAATTTCTCCCGCATCCCCGTATACAAGGGAAGCAAGGAAAATATCATCGGCATTCTCTACCGCGCCGATTTCTATGAAAACATGCTCGCGGGCAGGCGGGATTTCCAAAATATTATCCGTCCCGTTTCCTATACGACGCCCGACGAGAAGGTTTCCGCCCTCATGAAGCGCATGCAGTCCATGCGGGAACACATGGCGATCGTCGGGGCGGAGGGGAACGCCTTGGGACTCATCACGCGGGAGGACATGGTGGAGGAACTCCTGGGCGCGGATATCGACGATAAGTACGATCTTACGCCCGTCACTTCTCCCCTGCAGCCCTTTATCCCCGAACCCGAACCGGCCGAATCGGTGGACGAAACGGAGGAATGACCTTAATTAGATTTAAAAAATCAATACGCTCCTCATGCGGGGCGTATTTCTCTTGTGCGGATTGTGGGCAATTTGTGAAATTATTGTAAATACGGACGAATTTTGCGGTGAAACGATTGACAAATCAGAGCCATATTGTGTATAATACCAATGCTCGGCAAAAGAAAAAAATATGGAGGTACGTTATGGAACTCAACGATTACGCAGTCCGTCTGTTCGGATTTGTACAGGAGGTAGAGGATCTGAAATTTTTCGGTGACCCCGCCAAATTTTCAAAGACGGAGGGACGGCTTTTGAGAGAGGTCATCACCGAATACGCAAAGGGCAGAGATATCATCTCCTCCGAACTTTCGAGGCGTCTTGGCGTCACCCGCTCGGCGGTTTCCCAGCTCGTGACCAAGCTCGAAGAGGAGGGCTATTTGCAGCGTGCGGCCGCTCCCGACGACAGGAAGATCGCCTACGTCCGCCTTTCGGACAGTGCGATGGAGGCCTTTGAGGCCAAGTGCAGGGAGCTGAATGCGCTTCTCGACGCCTGCGCGGCAAAATTCGGAAAGGACAGAGTGCAGAGGCTCTCCGTGGACTCTGCCGACTTTATCGCTCTCGTCAAGGAGGCGCACGAACAGGCTTCCGCGCCCGAGGGTGAAAAAGCGTAAAAATTTCATATAGATCTTTGGTTCGGAGGGCAGTCGTAAGGGCCTTATGTTGAAGTTAAAGGATATCACAAAGGACTATAAAGTTGCACAGGGTTATGTGCATGCATTGAAGGGTATCACTCTCGCTTTCAGAAAAAACGAATTTGTTTCCGTTCTCGGCCCCTCCGGCTGCGGCAAGACGACACTCCTTAACATCATCGGCGGACTCGACCACTACACCTCGGGTGACCTCGTGATCCAGGGCAAGTCCACAAAGGACTTCAAAGACCGCGACTGGGACGTCTACCGCAACCACAGGATCGGTTTCATCTTTCAGTCCTACAATCTCATTCCGCACCAGACAGTGCTCTCCAACGTCGAGCTCGCGCTGACCATTGCGGGCGTGGGGAAGGAGGAAAGAAGGCAGCGCGCGGCGAAAGCGCTCGAACGCGTCGGCCTCGGGGAAGAGCTCAACAAGCGCCCCAACCAGCTCTCGGGCGGGCAAATGCAGCGCGTTGCCATTGCGCGCGCCCTCGTCAACAATCCCGATATTCTTCTCGCCGACGAACCGACGGGCGCGCTCGACAGCAAAACGAGCGTCGAGGTCATGGAGCTCATCAAGGAGATCTCCTCGGAGCGTCTTGTCATCATGGTGACCCACAACCCCGAGCTCGCCGAAAAGTATTCCTCCCGCATCGTCCGCCTCAAGGACGGGCAGGTGGAATCGGACAGCGCACCCTATTCCGACGAAGAGGAAGAGAGGGAGAACGGGGAAGAGCTCGCAAGGGCGGCGGCTGAGGAAGCGGAAGAAGAGGAAAAGGCGCAGAAGAGCGGGAAAGCGGGGAAGAAACCCCGCGCCAAGATGAGCTTTTTGACCTCGCTCGCGCTCTCGGCAAGGAACCTTCTCACCAAGAAGGGCCGCACGATCATCACGTCGGTGGCCGGTTCCATCGGCATCATCTCCGTGTGCCTCGTCCTCGCGCTCTCCTCGGGGTTCAACAACTATATCCGCAGGACGGAGGAGGATATGCTCTCCTACTATCCCGTTGAGATCGAGGAGAACACCCTCGACCTCAACGCCGTCATGGCGAATGCGGGTTCCATGGATAACATGCCCGACATGGATAAACTCTCCGACAAGGTGTACGTCAACTCCTTTTTGACCCAGCTCGCGCAGGGCATTGCCGTCACCAACAACCTTTCGGAGGAGTATATCAAGTATCTCGACGACGGCATGGCGGCCCATCCCGACTGGTTCTCCGCCATCAAATATTCCCACGGGGTAAAATTGACGGACAATCTCTTCACGTCCGTCCTCACAGGCGGCGTGCTCGACCGCGAAACGGACCAAACGACGCCGCTCAAGACGAAAAATCTATCTCTCTCAGGGCTCAGGGAGTTCTATACGGAGGAACTCACCACCCTCGCGCCCGAGTATGAGGGGCTCCTCG
>CANQUY010000076.1 GCA_947627125.1 uncultured Clostridia bacterium | reverse complement strand
GTCGAGTTCGTGTTCAAAGACCACCCTCGCAGGACGCTTGGTGAGCACGAGAATGCGGTCGGCGAGGGAGATCGCCTCGGAAATGTCGTGCGTGATGAGGAGAGCTGTCTTTTGCTCGCCGCGGATGATAGATGCGACGTCGCCGCAGACGTTGAGGCGGGTCTGATAGTCGAGTGCGGAAAAGGGCTCGTCTAAGAGGAGGATGTCGGGCTCGGTCGCAAGCGTCCTGATGAGCGCGGCCCTCTGCCGCATGCCTCCCGAGAGCTGGGGCGGATAGCTCTCCAAAAAGTCCGAAAGTCCGTATTTTTTGGCCAGTTCCACCGCCATCGCACGCCTCTCCGCCGTATTTTGCCGCTTGATCTCAAGGGGCAGATAGATATTTTTTTCGATGGTGCGCCACGGGAAAAGTTCGTCCTTTTGCAGCATGTAGCCGCAGCTTCCATGCCGTGTCACTGTGCCCTTCGAGGGGGAAAGGAGCCCTGCCGCAAGCGATAAAAGGGTCGTTTTGCCGCAGCCGGACGGGCCGATGATGGCGACGAATTCGCCCTCCTTGACTGAGAAGGTCAGCTCCTCCGCCGCCGTCGTTTCTCCGCGTTTTGTGTGGTATGTGAGCGTTACATTGTCAAAGCGCAAAATTTCGTTTTTCATAGGCGTGCCTTCCGTTCATTGGTCAAAAGAGCTCTTTGTACACTTCCTTGACGAGGGAATTGTCGGCGAGCGTCGCAAAGGGGATGCGGTCAGTGAGTTCGCCCGCCTCGTCGATGATATCGAGAAGCCTCGTATAGCTCGCTTCGGTGCTCTGCATGTCGGTTGCCCATGCGTTGATGCCCTGGTATCTGCGGATGCTTGTCGCGAGGGAGCTTGCAGAGGTATCGGGAAATGCGCCCGTCAGTCCCTCCGCTACCTTTTCGGGAGTTTCCTCCTGCGCATACTTCACGGCCTTGAGCATGGCGCGGAGGAACCCTTTCGCCACGTCGCGGTTGGAGCTGAGCCACGATCTCTTTGCGATATAGCTCGTGTAGGGGACCTCGCCGCTCGCCTCACCGACGGCCGCCACAATGTAGCCGTTGCCCGCCGCCTGTACTTCGGAAGCTACGGGTTCAAACATGGTGCAGTAGTTTGCGGTGCCCTCGATGAAGGCCGCCGTCATGTTGTTGAATGCGACGTCGAAATTCAGTTTGTAGTCCTCAACGCCGTGTTCTTTCAGGATGTATTCAAAGGTCATTGCGGGAACGCCGCCCTGTCTGCCCGCGAGAATTTCTTTCCCCGCGAGATTTTCCCATTTGAAATCGGGTTCGGGCTCCCTTCCGACGAGGAAGGAACCGTCGCGCATGGTGAGCTGTGCAAAGACGGTGGGGGTGTCGCTCGTGCCGCCCGCAGCAACGTAAAACGCCGCTTCGGGCCCGCAGAAGCCGATGTCGGCATCTCCCGAGAGGACGGCCGTCATAACTTTGTCTGCGCCGCCGCCGTTGGTCAGCTCTATTTCGATGCCCTCTTCCTTAAAGTAACCGAGCGAATCGGCGAGGTACATGGGGGCGTAAAAGACGGAGTGGGTCACTTCGTTCAGACGGATCTTTACGAGTCCGCCGTCGTTTTCCCCGCCGCAGGCGGAGAGGGGAAGGAGGGCAAAGAACACCGCTCCGAGAATTGAAAAAAATTTTTTCATAGTTATCTCCGTAAAAATTAGGATAATACATTGTATGCCGCGCCCTCTTTTGTTGACAAAGGCAAAAAATAAGGGTATAATGTCGAGTGTTCACTTTCATGTGAAAAGAAAGAGATGGGTATCGCTATGAAAGAAATGCAGACAACGTATGATCCGAAGGACTTTGAGGAGAGGATCTATCAGAAATGGATGCGGGAAAATTGCTTCCGCGCCGAGATCGACCCTGCAAAGGTTCCCTTTACCGTCATGATGCCGCCCCCCAACATTACAGGGAAGCTGCACATGGGCCACGCGATGGATGAAACGATGCAGGACATTGTCATCCGATTCAAGCGCATGCAGGGGTATTCCGCCCTCTGGCTCCCGGGGACCGACCATGCCTCCCTTGCGACGGAACACAAGATCGTCGAAAAACTTCACAGCGAGGGGACAAGCAAGGAATCCCTCGGAAGGGAAGAATTTCTGCGCCGCGCGTGGGCGTGGAAGGAGGAATACGGCGGAGAGATCGTCGAACAGCTCAAAAAGCTGGGCTGTTCCTGCGATTGGTCCCGTCTTACCTTCACGATGGACGAAACCTGCTCGAGGGCCGTGCGGGAGGCTTTCTGCCGCCTCTACGAAAAGGGGCTCATCTACCGCGGCAGCCGCATCATCAATTGGTGCCCCGACTGCAAGACGGCTCTTTCGGACGAGGAAGTGATCCATACCGAGGACGCGGGCTTCTTCTGGCATTTCGCCTATCCCGTGGAGGGCTCGGAGGAAAAGATCGTCATTGCGACGACCCGCCCCGAAACCATGCTCGGCGATACCGCTGTTGCGGTCAATCCGAACGACGAAAGATACAAACATTTTGTCGGCAAGACCCTTCTTCTGCCCCTGACGGATAGAAAGATCCCTGTCGTCGCCGACGATTACGTCGATCCCGCATTCGGAACGGGCGCCGTCAAGATCACGCCCGCACACGATCCCAACGACTTTGAAGTCGGTCTTCGCCACGATCTTCCCATGATCAGGATCATGGGGGATGACGGCACGATGAACGAGCTCTGCGGCGAGTATGCGGGCCTCGACAGATATGAGGCGAGAAAACGCATCGTGGAGAGGATGAAGGAGCTCGGGCTCCTCGTCAAGATCGAGCCCCATTCGCACAACGTGGGGCACTGCCACAGGTGCAACGCCGTTGTGGAGCCCCTCGTTTCCAAACAGTGGTTCGTCAGAATGGCGCCCCTCGCAAAGCCCGCCATTGACGCCGTCGTCAAGAACAAGACGAAGTTCGTGCCCGACCGCTTTGCGAAGATCTATTTTAATTGGCTCGAAAATATCCACGACTGGTGCATTTCCCGCCAGCTTTGGTGGGGGCACCGCATTCCCGTCTGGTACTGCGACTGCGGCGAAACGATCGTCGCGAGGGAGGACCCTGCCGTCTGCCCCGTCTGCGGGGGGACTCATTTGAAACAGGATGAGGACTGCCTCGATACCTGGTTCTCCTCCGCGCTTTGGCCCTTCTCCACGCTCGGCTGGCCCGAACATACTCCCGATTACGACTATTTCTATCCCACGGACGCGCTCGTCACCGGGTACGATATCATTCCGTTTTGGGTCATGCGCATGATGTTCTCGGGGATCGAATACACGGAGAAAGTTCCGTTCCGCGACGTCCTCATTCACGGCCTCGTGCGCGACGAACACGGCAGAAAGATGTCGAAATCTCTCGGCAACGGCGTCGATCCGCTCGACGTCATCGCGAAATACGGCGCAGATTCCCTCAGGCTCTCTCTCGTGACGGGCGTCGCCCCCGGGAACGATACCCGTTTCACCGAGGCGAAAGTGGAGTCCGCCCGCAACTTCATCAATAAAATTTGGAATGCCTCCCGCTTCGTGCTCATGAATGTGGACTGCGAAGTTCCCGACCTCAAGAGCATCCGCCTTCAGCCTGCGGACAGATGGATCATCTCCCGCCTCATGGCGACGATCCGCGAGGTCACGGTTTCCCTGCAAAAGTACGATTTGGGCATTGCGGCGGACAGGCTCACCGACTTTGCGTGGAACGACTTCTGCGATTGGTATATCGAACTCTCCAAACCCGCGCTCTACGGCGGGGATCCCGAAAAGAAGAAGGCCGCCCTCGGCGTGCTCCTCTTTGTGCTCGAAAATACGTTGAAACTGCTCCACCCGTATATTCCCTTTGTCACGGAGGAGATCTGGAGCTATCTGCCCGGGGAGAGGGGGAATATCATCTCCGAGGACTATCCCCGCTACAACACCAAGCTCTCCTATAAGAAGGAGGCAAAGGCGTTCGAGGGCGTCATCGACCTCATCAAGACGGTCCGCGCCATGAAGGTGGAAGTCAGCTGCCCGCCCTCGCGGAAGGTACACCTCTTCCTCGTCACCGAACAGAGGCGGCTCGTCTGCGTCAACAGGCAGTCCATTCTCCGCCTCGCGGGCGCGAGCGAGATCGACTTCATCGAGAAGGGGGAACAGGCGGGGGAGAAAACGCTCTCGCATGTCACCGAGATCGGCCACCTCTTTGTGCCCCTCGGGGACCTTGTGGATATCGAAAAGGAGAAGATACGGCTCCAAAAGGAGCTCGAGCGGGTCATGGGCGAGATTGCCCGCGCCGACGGGAAACTTCTCAACAAGAATTTTGTCGCCAAGGCGCCCAAGAAACTTGTGGACGACGAACGGGCCAAGAAGGAGAAGTATCTCGACATGAAGGAGAAGATCGAACAGCAGCTTCGGCTCTTCAGCGAGTGAGCCCCGATAAAAAGAGAGCATATCATATTTATGAAACAGGTGACACTCTACACGGACGGCGCATGTTCGGGGAACCCCGGCCCCGGCGGCTGGGGCGCGATCCTCATCTACGGACAGCACAGAACGGAAATTTACGGTTCCGAAAACGACACGACGAACAACCGCATGGAGATCACGGCCGTGCTCGAGGGGCTCAAAAAGCTCAAATATCCCTGCGAAGTGGATATTTATTCCGATTCGGCATACACCGTCAACGCCTTTTTGCAGGGCTGGGTCTACGGTTGGGAGAGGTCGGGCTGGCGAAAGGCAGATAAAAAGCCCGTATTGAATGACGATCTGTGGCGGGAACTCCTTGCGCTGACCCGCGTTCACACCGTGCATTTTCACAAGGTCGAGGGGCATGCCGACGACGAGCTCAACAACCGCTGCGACGAACTTGCCCGCAATGCGATCGCAGAATTGAGAGAAAAACTTATAAAAACGGACCCCGACTGATATACTATATATTATGGAGAAGGAAAATGAGGGGGCAAAGACGCCCGCGATTTACAAAATCTGCCATGTCTTTGGGACCGTGCTCGGCGCGTTCCTCTTTGAGCTGTTTTTGATCCTCTGTCTCCGATATTTTGAAGAATGGCCTTCCGCCCTGTGGTGGACGGTTTTTTCTCTTTCGTCGGCGCTGAACGCCGCGCTCCTCACCGTTGACCTCGTCTTTTATTTTCTGAAAAAGCAGGTCGTCTACAAGTGCTGTATCATCGCCTACATTCTCTTTGTTTTCCTCGCCGTGGGCATGTATGTCCTTTTGCGGACGGGATTTCTGGAAGTCATGCGCGACGAGGGGAGCTTTCAGGCCTATATCGAACGGGCGGGCGGCTGGATGACTGCGCTCTTCATTCTCCTGCAATTTTTGCAGGTCGTCATTCTTCCCATTCCGAGCACCGTGACGGTCGTGGCGGGAGCCGCGCTCTTCCGTCCGTTTTGGGGGAGCGTCTACAGCTTGATCGGGATCGTCCTCGGTTCCCTCGCCGCCTTTCTCATCGGGAGATATGCGGGGACCAAGGTCGTTTCGTGGCTGGTGGGCAAGGAAACCCTCGATAAGTGGCTCAAAAAGATCAAGGGGAAGGACAAACTGCTCCTCACGGCCATGTTTCTCCTTCCCGTCTTTCCCGACGACATTTTGTGCTTTGTGGCGGGCTTTTCGTCCATGTCCATCTGGTATTTTCTCACCGTCATCTTCATTTCGAGGGTGCTTGCCATCTTTACGACGAGCTATTCCGTCACGCTCATTCCCTTCAACACATGGTGGGGGATCTTGATCTGGGCGGTGCTCATCGCACTCGTCATTGTGCTGTTTGTCTTTCTCTATAAGAAGTCGGATGCCATTCTCGGCTGGTTCGAGAAAAAGTTTCGCCGCGAAACAAAGATCAAGGAGAAAAAGGAGAAGGGAGATTTCACGCTCGAGGTCGTCGGCCCCGACGGCTCCGTCATCTCGAAAGGGGTAAAAAGGGACGAGAAAGCGGAGGAAAAGAGAGAGGGGGACCGCAAATAGAAGGCGGCCCTTTTTTCTATCGAAAAAATCGGAAAATCTTCTGCGCGGCGCTTGCTTTTTCTGCACTGAATGTGTATAATGATATTTGGTAGAAGTTGGATTTTTTTGTGACTGAGGTCATACATGGATAAAATTTCTTTATTGTATCGCAGAAAAGAGGCCGTTCTGAAAGCGGGTGAAAACATCCGCTCCCAAATTGCGGCACTCTGCGATGACGACAGCTTTGTAGAGCTTGCCGCGTTCAGTTTTTCCAAGACGATCGGCGAAGGGGATGCCCTCGGGGAAGGGGTGGTAACAGGTTTTGCCACCATCGACAGGTATCCTTTTTATATTGTCGCCATGAACTACGCCGTTTGCCGCGGGGGGCTCTCCAAGAGGAACTGCGAGAAGATCGCAAAGACGCTCTCCGCCGCCGAGAAGAACGAAACGCCCGTCATATATTTGCTCCAATCGCAGGGGGTGCGCGTCGGCGAGGGCGTGGACGTCCTCGAGGGGATCTCCGCGCTACTTTTAAAGGCCACGCAGCTCAAGGGCTCCGTCCTGCAATTTGCCGTTCTCCTCGGCGAGGTGTACGGCTCCGCGGCCGCGCTTGCGTCCCTCTGCGACTGCGTTTTGTTTTTGAAGGAGAGCGCGCTGAGCCTTGCCTCCCCGCTCGTTCTCTCCGCAAGGGAGAAAAAGAACTTTAAACCCACAGAAGTGGGGGGCTACGACGCCTTAACGCATGCGCTTCTTCCCGCCGTACAGGCGGAGGATATGCGCGACGCCGCCTCCAAGATCCTGCAAATTTCTGACCTCATCGATCTCCCGATCCTCGATGCCGAACTCAACGAGCCCGCTCCCGCGCTCAACCAAAGCGTGACGGCGAAAGGAATTTTTGAGCTCATCGAGGGAGGGATCGAACTCGGCGCAAACTCCTGCCCCGAAGTCAAGACCGTTCTCGGCCGTATCGGCGGCATCTCCGTAGCGGCGGTCATTTTCGACAATGTCAGTCTGAACTCTCTGAACGTGAGAAAGATCAAAAATTTTGCGGAGCTCGCCTGCTGCTACGGCATTCCGCTCGTCACCTTTGTCGATTGCCTCGGCGTGGAGGCGACCCTTGCCGCAAACGACAGCATTCTCTATCGGGAGATCGGGGAATATCTCTTCACCCTCGACGCCATCGACACGGCAAAAATCGCCGTCGTCACGGGGAAAGCGGTGGGGCTCGGATACAGCCTTTTCGCCGCGAAATCTGTCGGTTTCGACTACACTTACGCCCTTGCAACGGCGCAGATCTCCCTCTTCGGGAGCCTTGAGGGGGCGCAGATCGAGCTCGGCGATCTTGGGGAGAATGCGCTTTCCCGCTATCAAGACGAGATTGCAGACCCCGTCCATGCGGCGGAGGGAGGCTATCTCGACAACATCATCGAGCCGCAGTTTTTAAAGCAATATCTCATCGCGTCCCTTCAGACGCTGATCAAGTGAGGGAGCTATGGCGAATTTGTTGGACAGTTGGTTCAAAATGAACGTCGGCGAAGGGGCCTTCTATGCCGTGTTCGGCCTCGTCTTTGTTGTCGTCGGCATTGCGCTTCTCGTCCTCATTCTCATGCTTATCGGTTTCATCATGAAAAAGGTGAACGAGAAACAGGAGAAGAGAGCGGAAAGGCCCGCCGCGCCGATCCCTTCATCCTATCCTTCCATAGACGACGGGATCCCGCCCGAGGTCGTTGCGGCGATCGCGGCGGCCCTCATGAGTTATTACGAGAAAGAAAATCCAAAGTGCGACTTTGTGGTAAGACGCATCAAGCGAGTATAAAGGAGTCAGAGTTATGCGTAATTTTTTGATCACAGTGAACGGAAAACAGTATGAAGTCGGCGTGGAGGAGGTCGGGGAGAGCTCGTATTCGCCCAAGGCGGTCCCGCTTTCCGCACCCGCGCCGCAGGCATCGCCCGTGCCCGCCGCAAGCGGAAAGGGGACAAAGGTCCTTTCTCCCTTCCCCGGGCTCATCAAAAATCTTCTCGTCGAAAACGGAGCATCCGTCAAAAAGGACCAGCCCATTCTCGTCCTCGAGGCCATGAAGATGGACAACGACATTGCCGCCCCCTGCGACGGGACGGTCACTTTCAATGTACAAAAAGGGGCCAACGTCGAATCCGACGCCCTCCTTGCGCTCATCGGATAAACGGAGAGGGCTATGCAGAATCTACTTGCACTCGATATCGGAAAGATCTTTTCCGATCTGTGGAACTCCATGGGGCTCTCGCAGGGGACGTGGCAGAACTATGTCATGCTCGCCATCTCCTTTGTGCTGATGTTCCTTGCGATCGTCAAGAAGTTCGAGCCCATGCTCCTTCTCCCGATCGCCTTCGGCATGTTCCTCATCAATATTCCCGGGGCAGAAAAGGTCCTTTGGGGGACGTATACCGACGAAGCGCACACCTACGACCTTGTGGAGAACAGGGGTCTTTTGTGGTATCTCTATTACGGCGTGGATAAGGTCATCTACCCGCCGCTCATCT
>CANQUY010000075.1 GCA_947627125.1 uncultured Clostridia bacterium | reverse complement strand
ACGTCACCCTGCCCCGCGCGCATTCTTGTTGCACTAAGCGCGGCACGAGCGCGTAGCGCGAAGTAGCGTAGTCGAAGGGTCACCGCATTCTAATAAGGTGATGGTTCGACGGAGCTCACCATGACGTAATCAGAACGCCAATACAAAAAACCGCCGCGGGCTGAGCCCGCGGCGGATTCACAAAATTTGCGACTTATAGCTCGATTTTCATATCTCCCGCTTTGATCCAGCCGATCTTGCGGAGGATCTCGCTCACCAAAAGCGAAACCGTCGCGGGGATCACAAAGCAGACCAAGATCACGCCGAATACGAGATTCACCGTGGGGATCACGCCCGCCGAGGCTCCGATCATGTCGATAACGCCGACCAGCCCGGCCGTTCCCATTCCCGCGCCGACGGCCGTCGCCTCCAGTTTGAAAAGGCAGGTCGAAATCGGCCCCACGATGAGGGAGGAAATGACCGCGGGGAGCAATATCTGCGGTTTTTTGAGATTGGGGATCTGGAGCATGGATGTTCCCAGCCCCTGTGCGATAAGGCCCGAGAACTTGTTTTCGCGAAAACTCGCCACCGCAAATCCTATCATATGCGCACAGCAGCCCGCCACGCCCGCGCCCGCGGCAATTCCCTTGAGCCCGATCGAGATCCCGATGGCCGCGCTCGAGGTGGGGAGCGTCAGAAGCAGTCCCATGACGGCCGAGATGATGAGCCCCATGAGGAACGGTTGAAGCTCCGTCGCCGCGTTGATCCCGTCGCCGATCTTGGTCATCAGCCATTCGACGGGAGTTCCGAAAATTGCCGCGATCGACCCGCCCGCGAGGAGGGAAACGAGGGGCACGACGAGAATGTCGATTTTGGTCTTTCCCGTCACATAAGTGCCGAATTCTGCCGCCACGACGACGGCAAGATAGCAGGTGATGGGGTTCCCCGTGGCAATGAGAACGGAGCTCGAAAGTTCCGCCTTTCCCATCACATAGGCAATGAACGTCGGGGCATTTGCGGCGAGAATGCCGACGGCCACACTGCATGCCATGGCCATCTTGGAGCTCTTGAGCGAATGGGCGATGCCCACGCCGATCCCCGCGCCCATCATGACCTTGGCGAAGGTGCCGATCCCGTTCAGGAAACGGTAACATAAGTTGAGAATTTCATTCTCCGAGCTGCCGTTTCCGAAGATGCGGGCGAGCTGACAAATGATCGTCCCCGCAATGAGCGTGCAGAACAGCCCGTTCGCCATTCCCGCAAACGCCGTGATGAAGTAGCGGTTCGCAAACCTTTTGAGATAGCCGAGAAAAATTTTCCCCTTGCTCTCCTTCGGAACAGGGTTTTCGGCCTCGGGAGCGGGGGGATTCTCACTCTCGGAGATAGAGTTTTCGACCTCGGAAGCGGGAGAATTTTCCGCGGGCTGTTCGGGCTCCGTCGGTTCTTCGGCGGTATCTTTGATTTCTTCTTCCATGATTGCCGATATGTTACCACATTTTTATATGAAATGCAACTAAATTTACCCATGGAACAATAATTGTGCACCGTCCGTTCATTGATGGTCGAAACCCCCAGCGGAAGCTGGGGAGAATAGAGTAAGCAGTAGCGATGAGGAAGTAGACAAAGATTCCTCCGATGTTATAATAAAGACGGTGTCACAAACCGAGAAAGAAAACATCGGAGGAATCAAAATGGATACAAACAGTTTAGCACACACGAAATGGGAATGTCAATACCACATAGTATTTATCCCGAAGTACAGACAAAAAAGGTTATACGGACAGATCCGTGCAGATGTGAAAGAGATCATAAAGACGTTATGCAAGTACAAGGGGGTAGAAATAATGGAAGGAGCGGTGTGCGTAGATCACGTACATTTGCATGTAAGCATTCCACCGAAGTATAGCATATCGGACTTCATGGCGTATTTAAAAGGGAAGAGTGCGCTGATGATCTATGACAAGCATCCTGAGCAGAGGAGCAAATGGCACAAGTCGTTTTGGGCGAGAGGGTACTATGTAGCAACAATAGGGACGATCTCGGAAGAAACGATAAAGAAGTACATACTGGAACAAGCGGAAGAAGATAAAAAAGAAGAAAGGTTGGCAAATCTGTAAGCCAACGGCGGTTTGTGACACCCCCCTTGCGGGGGTAGCCAGCACCATACACCGGATGGTGTCAAAATCAAACCCCCATTTGAAATGGGGGTTGCTGACTTCTGACCTCGTAGTCGAAGGGGAAGGATCCCATAAAACCAACGGAGGCCTGTGTGGCGGCGTCATGCTGAGAAGGGGAGTATAAACGCAGTCTACGGGAGCTTTTCCGAAGCATCTCGCCGCAAAGTGTCCGATACGCCCCGCGAGATTCTTCGGGTTAGTCCCCGTCCTCTCGTCTTGCTCCCTTTCTCAGAATGACGCGGGGCTGCTTCCGTACAATCAACACCGCCCCGCGAGATTCTTCGGGTTAGTCCCCGTCCTTTCATCCTGCTTTCTTTCTCAGAATGACGCGGGGTTGCTCCCTCGGCTCCCCTACAAGGGGAGCCGAGGGAGGGGCGGAATGACGCTGGGCGTTCCCGATGAAATTTTTGCTCAATTTTTCATCAATTTTTGTGAAATTACTTGACAGGCAAGGACAAAAATATCATAATATTGATAAGCATTATCGGAGGAATGTATATGAAAAACAGAAAACTCGGTCTTTGCATGTATATCATCGGCGGAGCGTTGCTCGCGGTTGCGGTTGTGCTCCTCATCCTCTACTTCGGGCTGAAATCTTCCGACGATCAGGAAATTCCCGCCCTGCTTTGGTCGGGTCTTCCAATGGCCGTGGCCGCCATTGTGCTTTTGCCCGTGGGTTATTTCCTTTCCACCCGTCCGAATCAGGAACTCAAGGAGAGATTTCAAAAGTATTCCACCCTTCCCAAGACGGACATTTCCGATTTTGCGGCAGAGATTGCTGCCATGCGCGAGGCCTATGCGGCGGAGAAGGATCCCGCTTCCAACCAATTCTTTATCCGTCCGTTTGCAGGTTCGGCCTGCGTGTCCGATTTCGGCGTTCTCAGCGGCGGAAAAGTGGTTTGGGGCTGTATCGTGCAGGCAAACCAAACGCTCTATCAGAATCAACGGATCGACATGCTCCCTGTTCCCGCTGTGATCTTATATAGCCCCGACGCATATTTCGACGGCGATCCGCTCGAGCTCAAGCGCATTGCCGAACGGCTCTACAGGGGGAAAGAGGGCAACTTTTTGCGCAATGAGAGCGCATTTTTCACCAACAGACGGTTGAGCGACGCAGTGACGGACGGCAGGGAGGTCTATGCGAGCTGTATCATGGTCTACCGTCCCCATCTTCCGCTCTATAAGGCGACGGATGAGCTCTTCCCCGTGGTCGCATCCCCGTCCGAGCGGTCTACCTTCGCCCTCAATCTGAAATATTGGACGGCGAACTTTGCCGCCTACTATGTGCACAACGGGAGCAAAGGTCGGGACGGCATGTTTGAGGTTTGAGGTAAATATTTATTGTAAAATGCGCCGCCCGCGGAAGTCCGCGGGCGGCATTTTGTATATATTTTTAATCGTTCAAATTCCAATCGATGGGGGAGATGCCTTGAGAGATGAGGTATTCATTCGCCTTGGAGTAGTGTCGGCAGCCGAAAAATCCGTTGTAGGCGGAGAGGGGAGAGGGGTGCGGCGCCTCGAGAATGCAGTGCTTGCTCTCATCAATGAGCGACTTCTTCCTCCGCGCATTGCCGCCCCATAAAATGAACACTATGTGCTCTTTTTCGCGGGAGATGAGCTCGATCACGGCGTCCGTAAACCAGCTCCAGCCGCAGTTTGCATGGGAGTTCGCCACATGCTCGCGGACGGTGAGAGCCGTGTTGAGAAGGAGCACGCCCTCCTTTGCCCACTTTGTGAGATTTCCGCTCTTCGGCGGGGGGAAGCCCAAATCATCTTTCAGCTCTTTTAACATATTCTCGAGGGACGGAGGTTTGGGAACGCCGTCCTTCACCGAAAAACACAGCCCGTGCGCCTGACCCTCGTTGTGATAGGGATCCTGCCCGAGCAGCACGGCCTTGACCCCGCTGTACGGCGTATAGCGGAAGCAGTTGTAGATGTCGTACATGTCGGGATAGACAATGTAGTGGGAATATTCGTATTTGAGAAATTCCCGTATTTTTTTGTATCGTTCATCTTGAAAGAGTGGCGCAAGCGGCTCCTTCCAATCGCCTAAATCGACCATAAGTCCTCCTTTTTTGTTTGTTTGACCTGTCCAGCCATTCCAATCGCGTCATCCTGAGCTCCGTCGAAGGATCACCGCATTATAAATAAAGTGATGGTTCGACGTTGCTCACCATGACGCATTCAGAACGCCGCCGTGGGCTTAACGGGATGCTTCGCTGCGTTCAGCATGAGCGGTCTTGCGTTCGCCCGTTCGCCCCGCGCGTTCAACATGAGCGGTCCTGCGTTCGTTCGCCCCGCGCGCTCAGCATGCGCGCAGAGGCTATGCCCCGAGCCCCCGCAACACTTCCAAATACGTCATAAGTTCGCGTTTTGCGCCTTCGAGATCGTGGGCAAGATAGTTGCCGCACTCCTCTTTCTTCGCCCCCGGCACCTCGTCAAGAGCGAGCGCAACGGGAATGCATTCTTTAAGAAGCTCTAAAACTTCTTCATAGCCGAGATTTGCCGTGAGCAGGTAGAACCCTGTCCTGCAGCCCATGGGACCGAAGTAAACGACATTTTCCTTCTCGCGGCTGTTCCGCAGTACCGTCGCCAGCATGTGCTCAATGGAGTGAAGAGCGTCGGGCGAAATGTAGTCGCCCGCGTTGGGCCGTTTGAAGCGCAGATCGAATGTCGTCACGCCGTTTTGCGGCGCGGACATGTGCAGTCCAACCTGCAATAAGTTGTGATTTTTTTGAAATGAAGGGATCTTTTCCATAATTGTTAAATGATAAATTTTGGCGCTCCCGCCGCGTTACCCTGCCCCGCTGTTCTAATTACGTCATCCTGCCCCGCGCGCTCATTCTGAGCGTAGCGAAGAATCCCATAAAACCAACGGAGAGTTTAATTAAATATTAAAAATTCAAAATTGTGGTGGGGGGTTGATTTAGAATGTCCCCGCCCCCTACCCCCCTCCCCAAGGAGGGGGGCATGGACTTCGTTGAGGCCCTCCCCAAGGAGGGGGCATGGGTGGGCAACGACCGCAGTCCGTACCCGCCCCGCGAGATTCTTCGGGTTAGTCCCCGTCCTCTCGTCCTTCTCCGTTTCTCAGAATGACGCGGGGCTGGCTCCGTCGGTTTACGAGATCCGCTCGGCTGCGCCTCGGGATGAGGATGGGATCCCGTTCCCCCGTGCTCAGCATGAGCGGTCCGTCCTCGTTCGCGTTCGTTCGCCCAGCATGAACCTCTATTCCATCGCGTCCAAAATGGTTTTGAGTTCCGATTTGAGGTTCAAAAGGGCGAGGGCGCAGTTCTGTCTGAATTGTTCGGTCGTCGAACCCGAGCCGTACACGTCGGAGATGGCCTTCACCGACGCAAAGGGCACGCCTGCATACTTGCACACCTGCGCGATCGCGCCGCCCTCCATCTCGCGGATATCGCACCCAAGCCTCAAAAGTAGCTCGTAATCGGCGGGAGAATCGTTGAACCTGTCCCCCGTGCCGAGTGCGCGGCGTTCATACGGAAGAATGGGGCAGAAGAGGGGCAAAAAGTTTTCCGCTTCATCGGGAAGGGTGCCGACTTCCTTGCCCGAGAGCTGATGTAAGTCAAAGTCGTACTGCACGGCCCTGTCGATGAGGTAGAGCTTGCCGATTTCGGTATTTTGGCGAAGCCCGCCCGCAACGCCGAAATTGAGAATGCGGTCCGCTCCGGCCTGCAGTGCGGCACACGTTCCCGCGGCGGCGTTGACCTTGCCCTCCTTGGAGTAGACAAGGACAATTTCGTGCCCGAACGCGTTGCCGAAATATGTCGTTTTTCCGCACATATGTTGCGTTTTTTTGATTTTCATGGAAGAGAGCAGCAGCTCTGCCTCTCTGTCCATGGCAATGACACAACCGATCATAAGTACTCCTTTTTTGCTCTGCGTAAGCCTTCCGCCCGCCGTTCTGATTACGTCATCCTGCCCCGCGTCATTCTGAGAAACGGAGGCTGAACGAAGTCCGATACCTTAACCCGAAGAATCTCGCGGGGGGCAAATACGGCGGCGTTCTGATTACGTCATGGTGAGCTCTGTCGAACCATCACCTTATTTCTTTGCTGCGGTGATCCTTCGACACGACGCAAGGACGGCGTCGGCTCAGGATGACGTGATGCAGAATGCTTCCGTAGAGCATGCGGCGAGATGCTTCGGGTGAGGTTCCGTAGACTGCGTTGTACTCCCGTTCTCAGCATGACGCCGCTAAACGCTCCCGTGGGTTTACGAGATCCACTCGCTTCGCTCGGGATGAGGAGCTCCCCTCGGCTCCCCCTCCAAGGAGGAGCCAAGACGTTCTCTTTTTTTCTATTATAACAACTTTTTCGGCAATTTGCAATCGCAGGAATACTTCTTTTTCCGAAAGAGCATAAAAAACGCAAGGAGGTTCAAATGAATCCGTTTGAATGTAAGCCGCAAAAGGCGGACAAGATTTTCACCACTTGGAAGAATGTGCTCGTCAAGCCCTACAACAAGAACGAGGTCGATCCCTACACGCGCCTCAGAGTTATTCTAATGTCCGGCACGGAGTTTGAGAGCGTGCGCCTCTCCAATTCATTCACGCGCATGTGTGCAAATAACGACGTAAGACGCCGCCTCGCCTATATGCGCAGGGGTGAGCAGATCCAGCAAAAGCGCGTGGCCTCGTTAAAGCCCGCCAACGAGAGCATCATCGAACACACCATCGGCTACGAACAGCTCGCCGTGGACCTCACGGCCAACCTCGCTGTCACCGAGAAAAATTCCTACGTCAAGAAACAGCTTGACTTCGCCCTTTTGGAGGATTTTGACCACTTATATCGTTATTCCGACCTCATGGAGCTCGAAAAGGCGGGGGACCCGAAGAAACTTGTCGGCGACTACACGGAGATCATGCCGGGCCGCCCGACCGTCGCGGAGTATCGCCACCCCCACGACGACGTCAATTTCTACCTCAACAACTATTTGAACGACCTCAAGACCAAGCTCAACGTCAATATCATCACGGCGGCAGAACAGCAGACGATGAATTTCTATATGAACGTCGCCAATCTCTATGCTTCGCCCCTCGGCAGAAAGCTCTATAACGAGATCGCCATGATCGAGGAACAGCACGTCACGGGCTACGGCTGCCTCAAGGATCCCACTGCGACCCCCTTTGAATGTCTGCTCATGAATGAATATACCGAAGCATATCTCTATTATTCTTGCTATGAGGACGAAAAGGACGAGCGGATCAAGAAGATCTGGGAAATGCATTTCGAGGAGGAAGTCGCTCACCTGCACGAGGCGGCAGATCTTTTGAGAACGTATGAGGGGAAAGTTTGGCAGCAGGTGTTGCCGGAAGGCGGGGAGTTCCCCGAACTCTTGAAGTTCCGTTCGCAAAAGGAGTATGTGCGTGAAATTTTGAAGAGCGTGCGGCTCACGGGCGTTGAGGAGGGCTGGGAGGAGCTCGACAAAGTTCCAGACAAGTTCCGCTATTTCGGCTACAACGCCAAGATCAACGGCGATCCCAAGACGGTCGGTACCCATATCGTCATCGACAAGGCGATCTCGGCATTCAAGTATGACTACCGCATCCAGAACAAGGAGCACCCCATCAAGGCCCTCTCCGACCGCAAAAAGGACAACGTGGATATCGCAAGAGTGAAGGGAAAATAATCGCCCTGCCCCGTCCCGAGGAGTCCCTATCGCATGCCCCCTCCCGAGGAGGGGGACTAAGGGGGTTGGCAACGACCGCATTTTGTCTGTATGCGTCCTGCGCTCATCCTGCCCCGCCCCTACGCAGTCATGCCCCGCCCGCTCATCCTGACCCTGAGCGTAGCGAAGGGGAAGGATCCCATAAAACGCACGGGAGCCTGTAGCGGCGTCATGCTGAGAAGGGGAGCGTGAACGAAGTCTACGAAAGCCGACCCGAAGCATCTCGCCGCATAATGTGTGGTCGCCCCCGCGAGATTCTTCGGGTTAATTCCCGTCCTCTCGTCCTTCTCCGTTTCTCAGAATGACGCGGGGCTGGGTCCGTCGGTTTACGAGATCCGCTCGGCTACGCCTCGGGATGAGGACGGACCCCGTGCTCTCTGCCCCACGCTCATCCTGAGCGCAGCGAAGGATCCCGTTAAACGCACGGAGCCTGTAGCGGCGTCATGCTGAGAACGGGAGCATAACGCAGTCTACGGGGGCCGACCCGAAGCATCTCGCCGCATAATGTGTGGCCGCTCCCGCGAGATTCTTCGGGTTAATTCCCGTCCTCTCGTCCTTCTCTCGTTCTCAGAATGACGCGGGGCGGGGGATTCTGTCGGTCTACGAGATCCGCTCGGCTACGCCTCGGGATGAGGG
>CANQUY010000074.1 GCA_947627125.1 uncultured Clostridia bacterium | reverse complement strand
ACGAGAGCTGACCTTAAAAGAATTGGAAGAAGAATTGAGTTCGGATTTGGATGGAGCAACTCCACCATTAGCAACCTGAATCGAACGGATCGTTCGACTCAGGTTGCGCTCTTTTAAAGGCAAATCAAAAGTAAAGATAAGAGAAAAATATGATTGACGACAAAAGATTGTTGAGTGAATGGGACTACACAAAGAATGCCGAAGAAGGTTTCTTTCCCGATAAAATGATGCCTCAAAGCAATAAAAAAGTTCATTGGAAATGTGAGTTGAGACACGAATGGATGGATACAGTAAGCCACAGGACCTCTGGACGAAATTGTCCGATTTGCTCCAATCACAAATTATTAGTGGGTTATAATGATTTGGCATCAAGGCACCCCGAAGTCGCAAAGGAATGGGATTATGAAGGGAACGGAACTTTGCAACCGACCGATGTTGTCTTTGGGTACACTAAAAACGTATGGTGGAAATGTTCTGTATGCGGAAATAGATGGCAAGCAAAACCCAACGCTCGCACAAAACGTAGTAGCGGGTGCCCGAAGTGTGCAGATGCAAAGCGACATCAAGACCGCCTTAATGTCTTATTAAAAGAAAGAGGCTGCTTACGCGACCCTCTTTTGCTATCCGAATGGGACTACGAAAAAAACGGAACATCGCTGCCTGAACAGTTCACACCGCACAGTAATAAAAAAGTATGGTGGAAATGTTCAAAATGCGGCTCGCAATGGCAGGCTACTATTTCGAATAGGACATATGGGCGAGGGTGTCCGCACTGTTTGAATCGAAAAATTCGAATTGGTTTTAACGACTTGGCAACGACGCATCCGCAATTGACGGCGGAATGGGATTATGAAAAAAACGGCGATTTAACGCCACAAATGGTAACTTATGGGAGCGGAAAATCAATATGGTGGAAATGTCCGCTCGGGCATAGTTACGAAGCAAAACTTTTACATAGGGCACATGGCACGAACTGTCCGATTTGTAATTCGGGCAGACAAACTTCTTTTGCGGAACAGGCAATCTATTATTATATCAAGAAAATCTTTCCGGACGCAATCAATCGATATTCGGACATTTTTGATAATGGCATGGAACTGGATATTTTTATTCCGCTTCTCCGCGTCGGAATTGAGTATGACGGTATGTTCTGGCATAAAGAAAAATTGGAACGTGAACACAAAAAATATCTTATATGTCGCCAAAACAACATAAGACTTATTCGGATACGGGAAGCGCCGTTTACAACCGAAAGCAACCTTAGCTCTCCCATCATTGCCGATGATATGTATCATATGGATAATCTCGATGATCAAAAAAATCTTAAAAAATTTATCATACATTTTCTAAGGGAAATTGAATCATGGAAGCGTGAAAAAAAGTCTGATTATCTTGACATCGACCTCGAGCGAGACGGCAATGATATTCGCCGTCAATACCTCGTATCAAAGCAAGAGGGAGCGTTGGATAAAACTCATCCAAAACTCGCCGAAGAGTGGAATTATGAAAAGAACGGCGAGCTTCTCCCTTCGATGTTTCAATCGGGGAGTAGTGTTCGGGTTTGGTGGAAATGTTCCGCCTGCGGACACGAATGGAAAACGAGCATATCTCACAGGGTGAACGGAACCGGCTGCGAGGTTTGCTACAAAAAAAATAATCGCGGAGGTGCTCACCCGGGGGCAGTATGCATTTATCAATATGACTTGGAGGGAAATTTTATAAGAAAATGGAATTGTATTGCGGATGCTGCCAAGGCCTTGCATCAAAATGCTGCAAATTTAGGATCATGCGCTCGGCATGAAAGAGCAAAGGCGGGAGGATATCGTTGGGAATTTACACATCTTCCGCATCTTGGCCCAATCGTTGAAAAGCTACATAAGAAAATTATGCAATTTGACAAAGTAGGGAATTTTATTAAGGAATATCCCTCTTTGGTAGCCGCTGCAAATGAATTGAATATCGATGCCACGGCAATCTCAAAAGCACTTCACGGTGAGTATCTTACGGCGGGCGGATTTGTTTGGAAATTCAAAAGTTCAACTTAGGTTGACACCGCTCCACCACGTCGCCGCAAGGCGCGTTTTGCAGAGGGTTGCCTTTGGGCAACCCTTATGCTTTTAACGCCTGCGGCTCCTTTTCCCAAAAAATCTTTGTTGCGCAGATCTTTTTTGGGAGCCATATGGGTGATTGTACCGTGGTCGGTTTTCCGTAAGTCTACCATGAAGGGGACGGCAAAGGCCGTTCTTTTTGCGTACGCGCGGGCAGGGGCAACTGCTCATTCTGAGCAACGCGAAGGATCCCATTAGACCTACGGACTCCCGTGCGTTTTATGGGATCCTTCGCTGCGCTCAGGATGAGCGAACCAGCCGTCGTGCGTTTTACGAAATCCGCTCGCTTCGCTCGGGATGAGGGCATGAGCTCCCGTGCGGTTTACGGGATCCTTTATTGCTCTCAGGGTGAGGAGGGGGACGGAACGGGAGAATAGTTCACGGCGAAATCGGGACAGGTCGTGAAAAATGCTTGCATTTCCGCGCAAGGGGGGCTATAATAGAACAGATTGAAATTACGGTCCTTCGGAGCAATCATGGAAAAAGAACTCAGGACGGAGAGCGATTCAGTCGGAGAACTCTCCCTCGACAGCGGCGCGTATTACGGCATTCAGACCCTCCGCGCCAAGGAAAATTTCGAGATCACAGGCACGAAATTGACGTTCGCGTTTGTGCGCAACGTCGTCATCATCAAAAAGGCGGCAGCCATCGTCAACAAGGCCTATCAACTTTTGGATGAAAGCAAGGCAGACGCCATCATCAAGGCCTGCGACGAGATCCTTCACGGCAAGCACAGGCGGGACTTTATCGTGGACGCCGTGCAGGGCGGCGCGGGGACTTCGGCGAACATGAACGTCAACGAGGTCATCGCCAACATTGCCATCGAACACCTCGGCGGCAAGAAGGGGGATTATTCCGTCATCAGCCCCAACGACGACGTCAACATGGAGCAGTCCACCAACGACGTCATTCCCACGGCGGGGAAACTCACCGTTCTCTCCCTCGCTAAGGAACTCCTCGCCGAGCTCCGCCGTTTGGACAACGCCCTCATGGAGAAGGCGCATGAGTTTGACGGCATCCTCAAGATGGGCAGAACGCAGCTGCAGGACGCCGTTCCCATGCGGCTCGGGCAGGCATTCCGCGCCTTTGCGACGTCGATTTCCCGCTCCGCGGAGCGCATTGAAAATTCCCTCGGCGAAATGCGGACCATCAACATGGGCGCAACGGCCATAGGCACGGCCATCACCGCCAAGGAGGCCTATTTTTCCCATATCACGGAGGAACTTTCCCTCCTCACGGGAGAAAAACTGCGCCGCGCGGAGGACCTCTTCGACGGCACCCAAAACGTGGACAGCTTTGCGGCCGTTTCGGGAACGCTCAAGGCGCTCGCCATCAACCTCTCCAAGATGTGCAATGACTTAAGGCTCATGTCGAGCGGCCCCCGCACGGGCCTCGGAGAGATCATTCTGCCCGCCAAGCAGAACGGTTCCTCCATCATGCCGGGGAAGATCAATCCCGTCATTCCCGAGGTCGTCAACCAGGCCGCTTTCCTCGTCATCGGGCACGACGTCACCGTCACATTGGCGGCGGAGGCGGGGCAGCTCGAACTCAACGCCTTTGAGCCCGTCATCTTCTATCAGCTCTTTGAATCCTTCAAGGCTCTGACGGGGGCGATCAGGACGCTGACCGAAAACTGCATCGTCGGCATCACCGCCAACCGCGAACGCTGCGCCGAATGGGTGAACCGCAGCGTCGGCATCGTCACCGCCCTCAATCCCTATATCGGCTATCTCAAGGCGGCGGAGATCGCCAAGGAATCCCTCAAGACGGGGGAATCCATCCGCTCCATCGTCCTTCGTGAGGGGCTCATGGACGAGGAAACGCTCGATAAAGTTCTCGATCCGCTCCTTCTCACCGAGCCCTTCGGGAAACTGTAAAAATTTGCCACTTATGTGCGAAAAAAGGCGCTTATAAGATGAAAAAATATGGAGGGAGGGAATTCGGAAAGAACATTCGGAAAACATTCATAAAAGTAGGTAAAATCAGCAACACTAACAACGAAAAACAATATTCATAAGGAGAACAAGATGAAAAAAATCCACAAGATCTTTTCCGTGGCTCTTTCACTTGCGTTCGGTCTTTCGATCTTCGCAGGTTGTGGCGAGAGCGCAAACGGAGAAAACGCCGTCACGAACGGCTGGCACTATGGCAACGGCGCACCCACCGCAGACCTCGGCGTAGATGGGGATCTCTACCTCAACTATAACGATTGGAGCGTCTACACGAAGGATAACGGCTCGTGGACGCAGCGCGGGAGCATCCAAGGCGAACAGGGCATTCAGGGAGAAACGGGTCCCCAGGGTCAGCAGGGCATTCAGGGCGAAACGGGCCCTCAGGGCCAGCAGGGCATTCAGGGCGAAACGGGTCCCCAGGGCCAGCAGGGCATTCAGGGCGAAACGGGTCCCCAGGGCCAGCAGGGCATTCAGGGTGAAACGGGTCCCCAAGGCCAGCAGGGCGAACAGGGTGAAACGGGCCCCAAGGGCGATACAGGCGAAACGGGCAACGGCTGGCACTATGGCGACGGCGCGCCCGCCGCGGAGCTCGGCAAGAACGGCGACCTCTATCTCGACCTCAAGACATGGGACGTCTACACCAAGGACAGCGACGCATGGACCTACCGCGACAATATCGGCGGCAATACCGAATTGCACACGGATTATTTCAACAGTTTCACCATGACGAGCGGGAAGCTCAAGGTGTTCAACGGAGGTTCGACCTCCGAAACCTTCTTCATGATGTCCATTCAGGGGTTGTTTGCGCAGATCGGCGAGTCCAAATATTACTATAGTGCGGGCAGCATGCAATCTCTCTTGACGGAACTCACAACGATCTACCACAAAGAAACCGAAACTGTTACCATGCAGGATATGTGCACGGATTATATCCAGAATTTTTCGAACGGATATGTCCTCTACGATATTTCGAGCGCGGAATCCACCAACTGTGCGCGCACGATCGCGGGCGTGGAACAGCTCGCCATGGTTTCGACCGAAATGCAGGAACAGGCAAAGACAATGGGCCTTGCCGACAGTCCCACCGTCGATGCGCGACTGACGAGGCAGAATTCACGAGGGGAAGAAGTCCAGAATATGACGGCGGAGTGGTGTTTCGACCGCTATAAGGACATGCTCAACCCCAACGGACTTGTGTATTCGGATGCGGGGATGGCCAACGGCAAGATCACTGCGAGCGTCGGCCTCACCGACTATGCGATCGCAAACAAATTTTTCTGCTACTATCCCGCAGATGAACCCTCCAAGGGCGAGGAGAAGGACGATTCCCTCTGGAGCGAAAAGAATCCCGGCAACCGCAGGAAGGAGGACGACCACTGGACGCCTCTCCGCCATAAGATCTATGAATGGTGCGCGGGCTGTCCCGTATTCGGCGGCTTCCCGATGGGCGAAGTACAGACGGTCAAGATCTCCTCGCAGTACAACTGCCCCGTGGTCGTCGGCTCGCCCTGCAATCTTACCGTGTTCGGCTGCAAAGATTTCTTCAACGAGGAAACGCTGACGCAGACGTATAAGGCAGCGGAGGCTCCCCTTTCGGTGGAGGAATATCCTCTGAATAAGCACTATGTCACGATCGTCAACGGCGACGGCGACAATGTTGACGTCGAGATTGGCGGCACCTACGAGAGTTCGCAGTATATGGGTGCGGCGCGCGGCGACTTCCCCATGGGCTGGGAGATCAATCCTTCGCTCTATTCCACCGCTCCCAACGTTATCCGCCACTACTACAACAACGCCAAGGAGGGCGACAGCTTCGTCTGCAGCATCTCCGGGTTCGGCCACACCTTCGTGCGCTACTTCGATGATAAGTCCCTCATGCGGCTCACCTATCAGCTTAACGAGAATATCGGCGGAGCAGATCTCCACGTCGTCAAGATCCTCGATAACGGCAGCATCTTCGACAGCATGGAGGACAGAGTCTTAGCGGCCTTTGCGGGCATGAGCAATGCCGAGGGCTTCCTGTACAACACCTACGACGGCGCGTACATTCTGGACCACGGCTCTGTGCGCTGGTTCAACGATAAGCCCATCATTTCCTGCCGCTATACGCTGTGGGGCGGATTCGACGAACCCGTCGATACGCAGGATCCCGATAACCCGTCTGAAACCATCAAGGGCGCGGCGACGAGGATCAACGAATCCTCGACGGATTCCAAGACGATCGACGCATATTCGTTTGTCAACCTCCACATTTGGTCGAAAGATTACAACGCCGTCAAGCAGATGGTTGAAGCGCTCGACGGGGACGTCATGGTCGTTGACCCGCTCACTTTCATTCGGCTCATCACCGAGAGGGTACCGCACGAGGACGTCAAACTCAATGCGTAATCATCGACCTTTCGCCCCGAAAAAATTCGGGCGGCAAAAAAATGATAGTTATAGTCAAAATTGTCGAATTTTGTACAAAATTCGACAATTTTATTTTCAAAATTTTTTAATTTTTGTTCAAAAATCACTTTACAAATGAATGAAAGCGAATTATAATTGAATCCAGAGGCGGAAAATGAAAGAAATTGTTGTGTTGGGTGACGGGAAACTTACGAATGACCTAAAACACATCATGGGCAAAAATTTTTCTGTCACACAGGTGCAGGTCATGGACGAATGCGGCGGGAATGCCCCGTCTGCGGCGGTGCTTCGGATCAGAGAGCTCTCCGATCTGAACGAAATGGAGGGAAAGAGCGTGCCCTTCATCGTCGTGGCCGACAGCGCGGAGGAACAGCTTCTCGACCGTGCCGTCGAGCTCGGCGCAAAGTACTTTTATGTTGCGCCCGTTCCCGCGGAAACGCTTGCCCTGCGGCTCGAATGGCTGGCGCGGGAGGAGTGCGCGGCGAGGGCCGTACAGTCATACGATGAGCCATAGAACGCCCAAGGCGGCGCAGAGAGAGGGGAGCGCGACGCAGACGCCGAGCTTCAGAAAATCCTTGTAGCCGAATTTCACGTCGTGCTCTGCCAAGATGGAACTGAACATCAGCCCCGCGAGCGCGCCGATAGGGGTGAAGAATGCCCCGAGGTTGGAGCCGATCACCGTCGCATAGACGGCGCCGAGGCCCGCGTTCGACGAGGAGATCATGGACGAGAAAAAGACGCTCATCGGGATATTGTTGATGAGATTGGAGGCCGCAAAGGACAAAAGACCGTAGATGGGGACGGTGTAGGCGGTTCCGAGGAACCTGCCGATCTGCTCCGTCGTGCCCTGCATGGCGAGCGCTTCCGTCATGATGAACATGGAAAGCAAAAACGGCACAAGCTGCCAGGGGGCTCTTCTCAGACATCTGAGGAGGGCCCTCGGTCTTTTTTTGCGGACGAGCGAGAGAATGAGGTCGCAGAAAAAGAGGCTCCCCGCGGCACAGAGGGCGACGATCCACATTTCAACGTGGATATAGGAGCTGACGGCCAGCATCACCGTGCACACGCCGAGGTGGACGAGGCCGATGACGAGGGCGGGTTTGTCCTCCACGACGTCCCGTTCCGCCGCACCCAAAATGGGCTCGGCGAGCTTCTTTCGGAAGAGCAAAAAGAGGAGCAGGAGGGAAACGGTTCCCGCCGCAAGGGTGGGCAGAATGGAAAGGACGAAGTAGGACACAAATTCAATGCCGAACGCCGTGGCGAGATAAATGTTGGTGGGATTCCCGATGACGAGAGCCATGCTCCACGTGTTTGCGGCGACGAATTCAGCCGCGAGATAGGGCATGGGATCTATCTTTGCCTCCCTCGCAAAGTAGCAGATGAAGGGAGTAAAGGAGAGAACGATAATGTCGTTCGACGTGAACACGGTGAGAACGGCGACCATGCAGTAGAGGGAGAAGAAGAGCCGTTTCTGCCCGCTGTGCGCATGGCGAAGCGCAAACCCTGCGAGGGCGCGGAAGAAGCCGAGTTCATCCAAAAAGACGGAAAGGATCGTCATGCAGAGGAAGAGGACAAGGATCTTGAGGGGATTGACGGCGGTGTTCTCGATGAGCTTCTGCCCGATCGCTTTTACGTCCGTTTGTCCGCTCAGCGCACCGTAGAGCAAAAGAATCGCCGCCCCCAAGAGGACGACCACCCAATAGCTGTCGATTTTGAGTTTCCCGAGTTTGATCTTCGGGAAGAAGAGCACGCTGAGGATCATGGCAACGCACGCCGCAGCGCAGATGATGATATTGATCATAAAACGCGCATATGCTATCACTTTTGTAGAAATTTGTCAAACAAATGACTCAACAAAAATAAAATTTCCCTGCACGAATTCACGAGGCGGCTCAAGGCGCATTCGCCCCGCGTCATTCTGAGAAACGGAGAAAGAACGAAGTCCGAGGACTTAACCCGAAGAATCTCGCGGGGCAAACATACATAATGCGGCAAGATGAGTACAACTCTCGTAAACTGCGTTGCACTCCCGTTCTCAGCATGACGCCGCCCACCCTCATCCCGAGGCGCAGCAGCCCCGCGTCATTCTGAGAAACGGAGAAAGAACGAAGTCCGAGGA
>CANQUY010000073.1 GCA_947627125.1 uncultured Clostridia bacterium | reverse complement strand
GGGGGGCAGGATGTGCGGGGGGGCCTCGCTTCCCCTCTTAGGGGAAGTACCCGCGTAGCGGGGGATAGGGTTTTGGGGGCTATCGTTGGGTTCAAACCCCTCAGTCACTGCGTGACAGCTCCCCTACAAGGGGAGCCGAGGAGCGCGGGGGCACAAAAAACGCGCGGCGGCGGGGCCGCGGCGCGTAAAACATTATATCACATTCTATATATCACATAAATTTTTTCAGTTCCTTGATGATGAGGTCGGCAATGTAACGGCAGCCGCGGTGGGTCGGGTGCACGCCGTCCTCGGCAAATTCCGCGGGCTTGATATCCCGCGTGACGCCGTTAAAGATCTCGTCGAGCGGGACGAGCGGCAGGTTCTCCCTCCGCGCGATCTCCCGTATCACGGCGATATAGGTGTTGAGATAGGGACGGAAGCGGCGTTTATCCTTCATGTCGAGCACGTACGGCTCCACCAGAATGATCTTCGCCCCGCATTCCTTCAGCGCATCGACGATGGCGGAATAGTTCTTCCCGAATTGCTCCTCGGTGACGATCTCCTCGTCCGTGAAACGGCGCCACACGTCGTTGACCCCCACTTCGAGCACGACGACGTCAGGTTTCACCGCCGTGACTTCCCCCACGCGGGCCAAGAGCTCCACCGTTCTATCTCCCCCCACGCCGAAGTTGAGGATCTCGAAATCGACATCGGGAAAGAGCGGACGGAGTTTCCCCGCCGCGATCTTGACATAGCCCTCGCCGAGGTCGGTTGGATCGCTCAGATCTCTCCCCGCCTCGGTGATCGAATCTCCAAAAAAGACCAGTTTCATACACTCCCCCTCGAATGACTACTTTCCGAACTTCTCTTGATAGAGCTTGATGCACTTTTCGATGATTTCGACGGCGTCGTCGCGGTGAGCGATCTCTCTTACCGTCGTCGTCTTGTGTTCGAGCGTCTTATAGACCTCGAAGAAGTGCATCATTTCATCAAAGATATGCTTGGGAAGTTCGTGAATGTCATAATAATCGTTATACGAAGGATCTTTGAACGGAATGGCGATGATCTTTTCATCGAGCGAGCCGCCGTCGATCATCTGAATGACGCCGATGGGATAGCAGGTGACGAGGGTCATGGGATAGATGACCTCGTTGGTGAGGACGAGCACGTCCAAGGGGTCGCCGTCCTCCGCATAGGTGCGCGGAATAAAGCCATAGTTTGCGGGATAGACCGTGGAAGTATAGAGAACGCGGTCGAGCTTCAAAATACCCGTTTCCTTGTCGAGTTCATACTTTGCCTTGCTGCCCTTGGGGATCTCGATGAGCGCCTCAAAAGATTTAGACGTGATGCGCTTGGGATCGATATCGTGCCAAATGTTCATAATTTTCCTCCGTAGTCCTATTTTAACATATTTTTGAAACCGCCGCAAGACCATACGGGGAATTTTTATAAAAAAATTCCGAAAAGTAAGAAAATATACTTTGACATTCCCTGCGATTTGTGGTATAGTGATATTGTTGAGGGCAAGAGCCGACCCTCTTTGGGATCTGAAAAGGCCAAAGCGCACCATGCGCCGCCGTGCAGAAGTACCCAAGAGGCTCAAGGGGCTCCCCTGCTAAGGGAGTAGTACCGTTACAGGTAGCACGAGTTCGAATCTCGTCTTCTGCGCCAAGAAAAGACACCCTGTTTGGGGTGTCTTTTCTTGGCGCAGAAATGCGATGCGGGGGCAGGATGAAGCCGCCTACCCTCATCCCGAGCGAAGCGAGCGGATCTCGTAGACCTACGGACTTCCGTTCTTAAAGCGAGATTCTCTCGCCCCTTACGGGGCTCGGAATGAGGGCACGGGAGCACGCCGAGGCCGCCGCGTCATTCTGAGAAACGGACGTAATACAAAGTCCGACGACTTGATCCGAAGAATCTCGCGGCGAATGTCCGTAATGCATGCGGCGAGATGCTTCGGTACGGCTTCCGTAGACTGCGTTCTACTCTCCTTCTCAGCATGACGCCGCTTATGGGCTTCCGTGCGTTTTATGGGATCCTTCGCTGCGCTCAGGATGAGCGCGGGGGCAGCATGACGCCGCTTACCCTCATCCAGGGACACAGGGGCATGCCGAGGCCGCCGCGTCATTCTGAGAAACGGACGTAATACGAAGTCCGATGACTTGGCCCGAAGAATCTCGCGGCGAATGTCCGTAATGCATGCGGCGAGATGCTTCGGTACGGCTTCCGTAGACTGCGTTATACTCCCGTTCTCAGCATGACGCCGCTTATAGGCTCCCGTGCGTTTTATGGGATCCTTC
Organism: uncultured Clostridia bacterium; assembly: GCA_947627125.1. Lineage (GTDB taxonomy): Bacteria > Bacillota > Clostridia > Christensenellales > Borkfalkiaceae > Gallimonas. Next base: position 6,509 of record CANQUY010000073.1, on the reverse strand, counting down.
GCTGCGCTCAGGATGAGCGCGGGGCAGCATGACGCCGCTTATGGGCCGCCGTGCGTTTTATGAGATCCTTCGCTGCGCTCAGGATGAGCGCGGGGGCACGGGCGGGGAGGGAAGGGACGGGGGTCAATAACCCAGCCGCTTTAACGCTTTCCGTGCCAATCTTCCATCTTCAAATTCATCAATCTCTTTTGAGGTTAATCCTTTAAATGTGACTATTTCTTGATAACATTTTACGGCTTGCGCAAGGTCACGCTGTACACCGTAACCATTTTCATAACAAAATCCAAGCCAATAGTAACCCCACAATCCATGCATTATATCATGCGCGCTCTTAAGACACTTGAATGCTTCTGCATAGTTTCTTTCCGTTCCCCTGCCGTTCAAATACATCAATCCAAGTGGTACTAACAATGAACAATTGCCGGCATCCTTATATAATTTATAATAATTAAACGCTTTCTTGTCATCACTTGCATCTTTGGGACCACAATCACTGTCATAATATTCCGCAAGGTGCCGATATCCCTCCGCATACCCATACTGCACCATTTTCTGCGCATATGCAAACGCCTTTTTTAAGTCATGTTTTTTACCAATCATCTCAAGCCAATCGGTAAATCCATCTGATCCTTCTTGCCAATAAAGCCCACCATACTGTGAGCACAAACGATCCATTGCATTGACATAGCCATGCTCAGCTGCCGAATTCATATAGTCTAACGCCTCCTCGGCAAGTTTTGCACGGGTTTCCGGATTGCTTGCAGCCTTAGCGTCATCATGCAACTTATCTGCATAGCGAAACTCTGCTACTGGGTAGCCCTTTTGGGCGGCCTTTTTTTTCGTTGAGCTTGGGGTCCTTCCAATAGAGCCCGCCCGGATGGCCCTGTTCGGCGGCCAACTTCCCCATGCGCGCAGATTCGGCGTTATCCTTTGAACAACCAACGCCTTCATAATAACACCGCGCAAGCTCGCACTGTCCGCGGGCGCTGCCCATGTCGGCCGCTTTTTTGTAATATGAAAACGCTTCGATACGTGTAGTGTGATTATAAGTGCTCAATTCGAGCATTAAGCCCCATTCGCAGTACGCCTCTGCGCTGCCCGCCTTCATGGCCCTCTGCAGATAGTCCTTGGCGAGCGCCATATCCTGCGCCACGCCGAAGCCTATCCGCAGGCAATGCCCGTAGTGCGCCATGCCGTCGGGATAGTTCTTGCCTGCGGCCGTCTTATAGCACTGCACGGCTTTGTTCTTGCGGTCCGCGACTTTAAGGGTGCGCTCATAGTAACTGCCCAAATAATCGTAGCCGCGCGCGCAGCCCTTTTTGATCGACTGCTCATAGAGAGCCAGGGCGGTTTTAACGCCGTCGAAAGCGACCGCGAGATCCCGCTCGTACAGGGAACCGAGAGATGCCATCGCTTCCGCATGGCCCCTGTCCGCGGCCTTTTTATACCACTTGGCAATTTCGCTGTAATCTTTCTTTGCGCCGCAGCGGTCCTCCAACAGGCGGGCATAGCCATATTGCGCATTGACGCAGCCGCCCTCGGCTCCCTTTTTATAGTAGTAGAGAGCCTGCGCCAAGTCCTGCGCCACCCCCGTTCCGTTCCGATACATTTTGGCAATGTCGTTGCATGCGTCGGGCTCTCCTCTGTCCGCCGCCCGCTTATAATGCTCCGCCGCTCTCTCCACGTCCTTCGCGACCATGACGGCATTTTCAAGACAATATCCGAAATAATAAATTCCCTTTACACTGCCATGGGCCAGCGCCTGCTGGATGAGCTGAAACGCCTTGGAGGCGTTCTTCGGCATGCCGCCCTCGCCAAGCAGATAATAACCGCCGAGGCGGCCCTGCGCGTCGGCATTGCCCTTATCGGCGGCATCGGAACAATACTTTGCCGCGGTGTAACGGTCGATAGCGACGCCGATCCCGTAGTGGAGGCAGTCGGCAAAGGCGCTCATCGCTTCGGGAAGCGCCTTATCGGCGGCAGACTTCAGAAACATTGCGCCCTTTTTCTCGTTCTTCTTCACGCCGTTCCCGTTGAGGTAGCATCTCCCGATATAGAGCTGCGCCGAGGGATCTCCGCTCTTTGCTTCCTTTCGCTTTGCCTTGAATTTTTTCTTCTCTTCCTTCTTCTCGTTGTTTTCTTTGCTGTTTCTGTTGAAAATACCCATAAAAACTCCTAATGAACGATGATCGGATATACTTCGGCTCCGTCGGCCAAACAATCGTAAAAGCGCAGATCGCACCTATCGTCCGCCTTTGTCAAGACCGAAAAAATCAGAGTCGTGAGCTCGGGCGCGCTATTCTTTATTTTTTGAGAATAGGAAAAATCGGCAGGGGAGAGGAAATAACAACCGTTGGGATGGCTGTGCGCTATCCCGGCAAATTCAACCCCTTCCTTTGCCCATTGTTCGATGACTCTGTTCAATTTTTCGGCGTCGGGGACATAGCAGTCCTGCGCGGTATGCCGATCGTGACAGTAGCGGCAAACGACGCCCCCGACGGCGCCCAAAATCCCTCCCGATTCTATCGGCGATCCGCCGAGTTCACGCAAAAGCGTTTCAATCGTTTGCCGCTCTATCAAAAATCCCTTATCTGCGAAAATTACTGCACGCTACGTCGCTTGCTTTTCTGCTATAGGAATTATAATACCCGCACCAGCATTTGCCGAATGACGTCTTGCGGGGATTGAAATAAGAGCAATCGCCGCAATAGAGTGTGCAGCATTTTCCTTCGGGCAGCTTAACTGTCTTTACATTCTTCTTTTCTTCCATTGTAATGAACCACCTTTTTAATTATTTTTTTTGTAATGATACATGCGACGGTACCCTCTTCCATGCGTCCCGATTGTAAACCGTAGAATAAGGTATTCTATGGTTCACGATCGGGACGTGTCATGTTGAAATATGGATAAATATGTCTTATCGGAAAAGTTTTTGGAGAATTTTGGAAGATTTTTGCCGCAAACTATTGACACTATGATAAGAATAGGATATAATTCTAAACAGTGGTGGTACATAGAATACCTTATTCTATGTACCGAACGGCGGCAGAGATCCTGCCGTTTTTTTACTCGCGTAAAAGCTGCCCCACCCTGTTCATCATCTCCTTTTTGTGCTCCATGAGAGAATGGGTATACCTGCGCAACGTGATCGAGGGATCTCGATGGCCCAAGATCTCGGACAGCGTTTTTACGTCCACACCGACCTCCAGGGCCCGCGTAGCAAACGTGTGGCGCAGAGCGTGAAACCCTCTGTGCTTGATATTGAGTTTCTTGAGCAATCGCTCAAAGGCACGCTGATAGGGACGTACCTGTGCGCCCCATGCCGTTTTCCCGACGACAACATATCGGCTGTCCGTCTGTTTTTTCAACGCTCTCATATGTACGACGATTTGGCGCGGCAGAGGAATGACCCGCTCGGAGCTCTTCGTCTTGGTCGTGTCGATGGCCTTGATATAGCGTCCGTTTTCCCACTTGTCGTAACAGGACTTGGTGACCGACAGAGTTCCTCTCTGCAGATCGATATCCTCCCAAGTGAGGGCGAGAAGTTCACCGATACGCAGTCCCGAATACAGCGCGAGCAAGATCCCGAACAGGTATGGATTTTTTTGCTTTAAAATGTAGTTTTCGATTTTTTGTTGCTCTTCCTTCGTAAAGCAAGAAACGGCATTGGGTCTGTTCCTCGGACGAACGATGGCGTCGCCGTACTGTTTTTCGATGATCCCAAGCTGAACGCCCTTTTTTAAAGACGATTTGAGAACTGCGAGAATAAAATTAACACTGTTCGGCGCGAGCCCGCATTCAGAGAGAGATACCGAAAATTTTTGTAATTCAACGGCAGTGAGCGCGTTTACGTCACAATCTCCGAGCGCAGGCAAAATATATTTCTCGGCTTGCCGTCTGTATTTTTGATATGTTCTTTCCTTTGCCGATGCCTTGACGTAAAGCTCAAGCCATTCGTACAGCCATTCTCTATATAACATCTGCAACCTCCCGATCCTTCAATTAAAATTATACGCCACTTTTGGGCGGCGGAGGAGCATGGAGGCTGACGCCCGACCGTTCATTCAGAGCGGAACCCGCCGCGTAATTGTGAGAAAGGGACGGAGGACGAGAGGACGGGACTTGACCCGCCCCGCGCGCATTCTATTTATGTCTAAACGCGGGGCACCATGACGCTATTTAGAATGCTTCCGTAATGCATGCGGCGAGATGCTTCGGTAGTGCTCCCGTAGACTGCGTTCTACTCTCGTTCTCAGCATGACGCCGCTTATGGACTTCCGTGCGTTTTATGGGATCCGCTCGGACCTCGGGATGAGGGCATGGGCTTCCGTTGGTTTTATGGGATCCTTCGCTGCGCTCAGGATGAGCGGGGACAGAATGAGCGGGGCGGCGCAGGGGCGGGCAAGAGAAGGACTTCGTTTTATGGGATCCTTCGCTGCGCTCAGGATGAGCGGGGACAGCAATGTGCTTGCAATTCAGGAAAAACTGTGCTACAATGGGCGTGATGAATGTTGTGCGGGTGAACGCTTACGCAAAACTCAATCTGACGCTCGACGTCACGGGCAGGGAAAACGGCTTCCATTTGCTCGATTCCCTCGTCGTCACCGTGGACCTCTTCGACAGGGTCGTGCTGAAAAAGCGCAGGGACGCCTTAAGTTCCGTCACGATGCACGGCATGGGGAGCGAAAGCATTCCCCCCGAAGCCAACAACGCTCTCAGGGCCGCCGAGGCCTTTTCGAGGGCATTCGGTACGAACGGCGTTGACGTCGTCGTCCACAAAAATATTCCCGTGGGCGCGGGGATGGGCGGGTCCTCCGCGGATGCCGCCGCCGTGCTCCTCGGCATGAAAAGGTTATACGGGATCTCGGACATGGGTGGGGTAAATTTGCTCGCGGACGCGCTCGGAAGCGACACCAAGTACCTCCTCTCGGGCGGGCTTGCGCGCATGACGGGCCGCGGCGACAGGCTGGAATTTTTCGATGCCGAGCCCGAGCTCCACTTCCTTGCGGTCCTTCCCGACGGCGGCGTTTCCTCCAAGGAATGCTATGCGGAATTCGACCGTTTCGGCCAAACCTTTCCGCCCGTCACGGAAAAGGCCCTCGCCTGTCTTTTGGCGGGGGATCTCCCCCAAGCGGCGCGGTACTTTTCGAATCATCTCTATGAATCGGCAAAAAAATGCAACATATGTGCCGAAAAAGCCTATCTCGAGGCGAGGAGTTTCTCCCCGCTCGGGGCGGCCATGACGGGGTCGGGGAGCGCGGCGTTCGCCCTGTTTGGAACGCGTGAACTCGCCGAATGGGCCAAGAGCCGTTACCGCGGCAAGGGGCGGGCGGTCGTTCTCAGGAGCGTGTACCCGCGGAGCATCAAATCATATAAAAACCCCTACGTCCTTTCGGAGGGCGAGGGGGAAGGAGAATCATATGGAAGAAAGGATCCTTGACGAGGACGAGGGCAGGGGCATTCGCATCAAGAGGACGGCGGACGGCGAAACGGACGCTGTGGAAGGGACGGAGGCAGAAGAGGAAGAGGTCGCCTTTGAGTTCCCCGAGGAGTATGACGAATCGCTCGCCGGCATGACGCAGACGCAGGTCGAAGAGGAGCTCGCCCGCCGCGAAAAGGCAAGGCAGGAGGCTCTCGAAACCTATCGCAGGCTCACGGAGGAGGGAAATGCCCTTCTCGCGGAGGAAAAATTTGCAGAGGCGGAGGAAAAATTCGCCGAGGCGGCCATGTACGGGGCGGAAAACGACGACGCCGTCATCGGGCTCTTTACGGCGGCCACGAAGAATTTCACCGACACCGAAAGGCTGTACAGTGCGGAGCGGGCGGAAGATCTCGAACGGCTCGAAACGGGCAGGAAGCTCCTCCGTGAAAAGTTCGGCGAAAGACTTTCGGCGGAACGGCAGAGCTATCGCGAAGAGATCGAAACGTTACGGCCGACCGTCGAAGCGAAACAGGCGGAGCGGCGGGAGGCCTTTGCCGCCAACAAGAAACACTATGTCATTTGGACGAGCGTTTCGCTCTTTCTCGCGGCGGTCTTTGCGATCGCAACGGCCATTGCGGCGGACAATATTTTAAAGGTGAGCGACGGTTCCGTCCCCATTGCGCTCACGATCGTGTTCGGCGTGCTGACTTTTGTTTCCGTCACAATGCTTGCGGTTTTCGGGCTGCAGCTCGTCGGGGCGAACAGACTGTGCAGGGAGAATGAAAAGATCGACTCCACGAAGGACGGTGCGAGGCTTTCTGAGTTGTCCCGCAGGCTCGACGTGCTCGGCGTCATCTTTGAGGAACCCTCCGCCGCAACGGCCGAAACGGAAGAAACGGAAACGTTTTGATTCTATTATGGTGACGTGATTGGGACATCCCCGCTCCTCGGCTCCCCTCTTAGGGGAGCTGGCACGCAGTGACTGAGGGGTTGTTGTCGAGAGCGGGAGCCCATCCCCTCATCCCGAGGTCCGAGCGGATCTCGTAGACCGACAGACCCCGCCCCGCGTCATTCTGAGAAACAGGGG
>CANQUY010000072.1 GCA_947627125.1 uncultured Clostridia bacterium | reverse complement strand
GCGGCAGATGCATCATATCTATGATGCCCTGAAAGATCTCTTTGGCACAGGGCGCGGCGACGGTACTGCCGTAGTAGGAGCCCTGCGGTTCGTCCACAATGATGAGCGCAAGATATTTTGGGTCATTCGCGGGAAAATATCCCACGAACGAGGATACATACTTGCCCTGCGCGATATGGCCGTTCTCATATTTTTGCGCCGTGCCCGTTTTCCCGGCCACGCGGTATCCCTCTATGTACGCTTTCTTTCCGCTGCCGTCGCGCACGACTCCCTCGAGCATGGATGAGAGGATCTTCGACGTTTCCTCGCTGACGGTGCGATGGAGAAGTTTTGCCTCCGTCTTTTCGCTCACGCCGCCCTCCTCCGAAAAGATCTCCTCTACGATCCGCGGCGCGTAGTAATATCCCCCGTTGACGGCGGATGCGGCGGCGCAGGCGAGCTGGAGCGGGCTGACGGCAATGGTCTGCCCGAAGCCGATACGGGCGAGGTCGCAGTCGCGCACAACGCTCTCCGGAAGCAGCATGCCGATGGATTCTCCCGAAAAGTCAATGCCCGTCGCCCTGCCGAACTGAAAATTTTTCAGATACTCATAAAACGTTTCCTTGCCCAAGGCGAGCGCGATATCCACAAAACAGGGGTTACAACTGTTGTTCAGAGCCTCGGCGAGCGTCTGGTTGGAGTGCTTGCCGTTCTTATGGTCGCTCCAGCACTTGATGGTCGTCCCGTCCACAATGCGCGTGCGGGAGGAAGAAAAGACATGGTTGAGAGGAAGCGCCCTCTCGTTTCCCTTGAGCCCCTCCTCGATATTGGCGGCGGCCGTGACGATCTTAAACGTCGAGCCCGGTTCATAGATATCCGAAACGAGCTTGTTCCGCGAGAGAGAATTGAGAAGATCGAGGTCGTCCCGCGGGATCTCGTTGAGGTCGTATGAGGGAAGATTCACCATGGCGAGCACGGAGAAATCGGAGGGGTCGAGCACGACCGCCCGCGCGGCCATGGCCTGCGATTCGGAGAGCGCCCGTCCCATGACCTGCTCCGCGAGGGACTGGATGCGGTGATCGAGCGTCAGGCGGACGGAAAGTCCGTTCTCCGCGGGGAGATAGGCCGCGGCGGCCCCTTCGAGGTCAACCCCCACGAGGTCCGTTTCATAGAGGATATCCCCGTCCTCTCCCGCAAGAAAGCTGTTGTAATATCCCTCCACACCCGTCGTGCCCGAGCCGTCGAAGGAGGTGAATCCGAGCACCTGACAGGCGAGGGAACCGTAGGGATAGATGCGGACGTCGTCGCGGGCGTAATAGACGCCGCGGATGTTCTGCCCCGCAAGCGCTTCCACCGTTTCCTTGCCCGTCTTGCGCAGAAGCAAAATTTCCGATTTGCTCTTGTCGGAAAGTTTTTTTAAAAGTTCCTCTCTTTCCACGCCGAGAACGGGCGAAAGAGCGGCCGCCGCAATCTCGGCGTTCTCCACGGCGTTGGCGCGCGCGTAGACGCTGTATGCGGCGGTATTGCCCGCGAGCAATTCCCCGTTGCGGTCGTAGATATTCCCCCTTCCCGCATGGATAGGGATCTCCCTTGTCCACTGGTCGAGGGCAAGATAGTGCAGTTTCTCCTTCCATATGACCTGAATATAGAAGAATCTGCCCAAAAACAGACAAAAAATAAAGGCTATCGCCAATAGCATGGCAAATAACCTCTTTCGTAAAACCGTGACGGAATATTGATTTTTGATGGGATTTTCCCCCTTAGGAACGCGTCATGCCGAGCACGTTTTCCGCATAATCATCGACATAGGCGGGATCCGTGACGGCCTCGATTTGGCCGTTGAGCGTTTCGGAGTACTCGGAAAGGTCCTCGAGCTCCTTCTGCTTCCTGTCCACGTCGGACTTCATGGAATTGATGATCCCCGTATTGATGCAGACGACTGCGATCGCCGCAACAAATGTCGCGGAAACAATGGCAAGCGCCATCTTCGCCTTGGAGGAAAGGGATGCAAAGAACCCTACGCGCTCCTTGGGCTGCTGTTCGATCGCAAAATCGCGCTGATAGATCTCTTCGCGGTGCAGCACATCCATCGTGCGCTGCGTGGGAAGAGTGTCCTCCGTTTCGATCTCGGGCGCCGCCACGGGTGCGGCGGGCGCGGGCGTATGGGCGGGCGCATAGGCGGGAGCGGGAGCTTCGGGCGCATACGTCGCCGCGGAAACCTCTTCCCTCACCTCCGTTGCGGGAAGGGCATGGTCTTTGTATACATAATTTGCAAAAAGATCTCTCTGTGCGGGCGTTTCCTCGCGGGCGGGAGCCGCCGCATGTTCTTCTACGGTCGCCGTGCCTGCGGAGGCCGCAGACATGGAAAAGGTTGCCGCGAGCTTTTCGGCATCGTATTCCTTGCCTTGGAAAAAGTCGCTGAAGATCACTTCGCCCCTCTTCCTGTGTGCGATCGCTTCGGGTGTATTTTGTTCGTCCTCGACGGACGCTCTATATTCTCTCTCAAGCAGAGCTGCCTGTGCCATGTGAACCCTATCTCCTTGTTAAAATATTGTATTCGACAAATTGCCCGTTCATTCTGTGATTTTTTCGGCAATTCGCAGTTTTGCGCTCTTGGCGCGAGGATTTTCGGTTTGTTCTTCTTCCGAAGCCGTGAGCGGCTTCTTTGTGAGTATTTCGAGCTGTTTGACCCTTCCGCAGACGCAGACGGGAAAATTTTTGGGACAGGTGCAGGCCGTAGACAGATCTCTGAACACGGTTTTGACGATCCTGTCCTCGAGGGAGTGGAAGGAAAGGATCGCCGCCCTTCCCCCCTTTTTGAGCCTTGCAACGAGGCCGCGGATGCAGGCCTCGAGGCCGTCGAGTTCTCCGTTCACTTCGATGCGGATGGCTTGAAAGGTCTGCCTTGCGCATGCCGCCGAGCGGAATTTTGCGGGAATGCTCTCTTCCACAAGCTGTCTGAGCGCACCGCAGGTGGAAATGCTCTGTGTGCGGCGCTCCCTTACGATATTCCTTGCGATGGTCCCCGCAAAGGGTTCCTCGCCGTATTCTCTCAGGATGCGCCTTAAGTCCTCTTCTGTATAAGTGTTGACGACGTCAAATGCGGTAAACGACGAACGCTTGTCCATGCGCATGTCGAGAGGCGCTTCCGCGGAGCGGTAGGCAAACCCCCTCGCCGCATCGTCGATCTGGTGGGAAGAGATGCCGAGGTCGAGCAAAAAACCGTCAAGCCTCTCTTCGGGGGATAAAACTTCTTCAAAGTTCTTGAAGTCGGTCCTCACCAAACGGTACCGTCCTTCAAAGGGGGCAAGACGGCGGGAAGCCTCTCTCACGGCGTCCTCGTCCTTGTCCGTTGCCACAAGCCTTGCTGTGGGTTCCCTTTCAAGGATCGCGGACGAATGCCCCGCGCCGCCGCATGTTCCGTCAAAGTAAAGCCCGTTCGGCTTGATGTTGAGCCCCTCGATCACCTCGCTCAGCATGATCGGAGCATGATAGGCGCTCATTGCTTCTCCTGTTTTTCCATGTACGCTTTCTTGATGCGGTTCGCTTCCGCAACCGTCATCCCGTTAAGTTTGCCTTCAAGCGTCTTTTCGTCCCAAATCTCGATATAATCGCCCATGCCGACGGAAACGAGATCTTTGGTGAGATTCGCGAATTCCCTGTACTCCTTGGGGATCATGAATCTGTGCTGGGTGTCCTCCACGGCGTCATAGACGTCCTCATCTGCAGGGTCAACGTCGCTGAAGGAGAGAAGTTTCCTCTCCATGACCGACTCGCACATGATGGCGACGCAGCCCGTTGTGTACTTCACGAAGAAGAGCTTCTCGTTCTGCGGGAACGCATTCTTGAATTTTGCGGGAATGCGCGTGCGGTTCTTGGCGTCGAGCTGATGTTTCGCCTTTCCGCTGACAAACTGCATGTCCTTGAAGCCCTCCTTTTTCTTTGTATCCCCATTATAGCACGCGATATAGGGCTTGTCAACCATGTTTGGCCATTTTTTTCCACCCTATGAAAAAATTTTTTCAGGAACACCTAAAACAAATGTTTGAGAAAAACACTTTTTTGTTCGTATTTTGCGAATTTCCAAGAAAAAATACCCTATTTTTCGCCATTTCCTTCATTTTTATCTCAAAACAAACGTTCTGATTTCTCGGGGGAACATGGTGGACAGCTCTCCCTACTTTTAGCCGCCCGAGGACGGATCCGGCCACGCCGAGGTTGCCGTCATAGGCCTTACAGCCGTAAATTGACGCGATTTCTTCCCTGAAAAAGACGTAGTGCGTACACCCAAGGACAACGCCATCCGCTTTTTTCCCGAAAATATCGGCCCCGGGGACAAGTTTCCCTATTTCCGCCCTTCTCCCCTCCGTCAGCGCCATTTCGATCTCGCCCGCCAGCGACGGGCAGGGCAATACCGTGAAGGAACAGGACGGGCAGGACGCGATGAGCTCTTTGAGCCTTACGCTCTCTGCGGTGCGGACGGTCGCAAGGACGACCGCGCTCTTGCACTCCTTGGCGGCCAGACGGACGGCGGGCTCCGTTCCGACGATGGGAAAGGAGAACTCCCTCCTCGCCCTCTCGAGGCAGACGGCTGTGGCGGTATTGCAGGCGAGAACGGCGACGTCCACTCTCAGCCGTTCAAAGACGGAAAGCGCCTCCATGACGAAGGAGGATATTTCCTCCTCGCTCCTGTTCCCGTAGGGAGCGCGGGCGTTGTCGCCCAAATAGTAATATTCGGCGTTCGGCAAGAGAAAAAAACATTCCCTTAAAACCGTCAGACCGCCGATCCCGCTGTCAAAGACGCCGATTTTCGGAAATCTCCCCTCCATTTTTTCACCTTTTTCAAAAAAATTTTTCCTATAACCCTCAAAAAACAGTTTACAAGCAGTGTATTTTATGCTAAAATAATCAAGATTTATCAAGAGAAAGTATCTCGCAGAGAAATTTCATAAAAAATTTGAAGGAGAAATACCGTGGCCAATATCAAATCCGCCAAAAAGCGCGTCCTTGTCACAGAAAAAAAGACCCTTGAGAACAAAGCCGTGAAGTCGGCTCTCAAAACGCAGATCAAAAAGTTCCTCGCCGCCGTTTCGACGGGCGATAAGGAACAGGCCACCGTCCTCTATCCCGAGACGGTTTCCGCCATCGACTCTGCCGTGACCAAGGGCATTCTGCACAAGAATAACGCTGCAAATAAAAAGGCGAAACTCGCGAAGAAGCTCGCCGCTCTTTAAGCACAGGAAAAATCACACGGGCCTGCCCTTTGCGGCAGGTCTTTTTTTGCTCTCTCTCCCCCACCGAGGCGCATGCAAAATCGTCGCATGCGCCTTTCAGCATATTTTAACAGATTATTTTTAAAAAACTGCCGTAAAACAGTTGACATTCCATACTATATCATTTATACTTGCAGCAGTTTGGGTTTATTATTATTAAACTTTTTGTTTATTATTACAAAAGTTTGATAAAAACTATCAAAAAGTTTATTTTTAATAAACATAGGAGCGAAATATTCTATGGAACTTGGTGCAAAACTGAGAGAGATGCGCCTGCAAAAAAATCTGACGCAGGAGGAACTTGCAGACCGCTGCGAGCTGACCAAGGGGTACATATCCCAGCTCGAAAACGACCTTACGAGCCCCTCTATCGCGACCCTTGTGGACCTTTTGAATGCCCTCGGGAGCAATCTTTCGGACTTCTTTCATGAGGAAACCGAAGAAAAAGTAGTATTTTCGGAGGCAGAGTACATCGAAAAGCAGTCTGAGGGCATGCTCCTGAGCTGGGTCATTCCCAACGCCCAGAAGAACATGATGGAGCCCGTTCTCGTCGAGCTCGAACAGGACGCGCAGACGCAGCCAGACTTCCCCCATGAAGGCGAAGAGTTCGGCTACGTCCTTGCGGGAAAGATCGCAGTCGTCATTGCGGGGAAACGGCACACCGCCAAAAAGGGCGAGAGCTTTTATTTTACGGCGGGCAAAGAACATTATATTGTAAACGAGGGCAAGGGAAAGGCGAGATTTCTCTGGATCTCCACCCCTCCCAATTTTTAAGGATTTTCACGAAAGGAGGCTCCCATGGCGGAACACATCATCGAACTGAAAGGCGTTACAAAGTACTTCGGCGAGAACCTCATCATCGACAACGTGAGTTTCTATGTCAACAAGGGCGAATTCATTACTTTTTTGGGCCCGTCCGGCTGCGGAAAGACGACGACGCTCCGCATGATCGCGGGATTTGAACTTCCCACGAGCGGGCAGATCCTTCTGAGCGGCAAAGACATCTCCGCCCTTCCGCCCAACAAGCGTCCCGTCAACACCGTGTTCCAGCGGTACGCCCTCTTCCCCCACTTCAACGTGTTTGAAAACATTGCGTTCGGGCTGAAGTGCAAGCGGGTCATCAACACCTACCGCAACGACAAGGGCGAGGAGTACACAAAAAAGGAAAAGCTCACCAAAAAGGAGATCGCCGAAAAGGTGAAAAAGGCGCTCGAGATCGTTGACCTCGAGGGCTTTGAAAAGCGCTCCATCTCCACCCTCTCGGGCGGCCAGCAACAGCGCGTCGCCATCGCAAGGGCCATTGTCAACGAGCCCGAGATCCTCCTTCTCGACGAGCCCCTCGGCGCTCTCGACCTCAAGATGAGGAAGGAGATGCAGATCGAGCTCAAGAAGATGCACGACCGCCTCGGCATTACCTTTATATATGTCACGCACGACCAGGAGGAGGCGCTCACAATGTCGGACACCATCGTCGTCATGTCGGACGGCGTCGTCCAGCAGATCGGCACCCCCACCAAGATCTACAACGAGCCCGCCAACACCTTCGTTGCCGACTTCATCGGCGAGAGCAATATCTTCAGCGGCACCGTTGTCGGGAAAAAGAAGGTGAAATTCTGCGGCAAGACCTTCGACTGCGTGGACGACTTCGACGTCAACGAGCTCGTGGATATCGTCGTCCGTCCCGAGGACGTCAAGATGGTTTCCCCCGAGGAGGGAACGCTCAAGGGCGAGGTCATCTCCGTCGTCTTTAAGGGCATCCACTATGAAATTACAGTGCAGGTCGGAAAGTATGAGGTCGTCATCCAGAGCACGGAGAGCCGCGAGGTCGGCGAAAAGATCGGCCTCAACGTCGCCCCCGACGGCATTCACCTCATGAAGCCGAAGTACACGACCAACGTCTTTGACGGCGTCATCACCAAGCACAATACCGTGGAATTCGCAAACGGCGAGTTTGAATGCGACGTCACCCAGCTCTACCCCGGCAGCTATATCGACGAGGAGGAATATCTCATCACAAAGGAGGGCGAAAAGATCGACCTCACGGGCACGGAGGTCCGCGTCGAAGTCGGGCTCTACGATATCTCGATCAGCGACGACGAGGACGCGGGCGGCACGACGGGACATATCATCTCCATCATCTATAAGGGCGACCACTACCGCGTCATCGTCCGCACGGGCGACAGCGACGAGGATGAGGACTTCGTTTTTGCGACGGAGGACCTCTGGAACGAAAACGACTACGTTTCCGTCATCATTCCGAAGGAGAAGATCAAGCTCTCCTTAAAACCCAAGGCGAAGGAGGATCAGGAATGAAGCTCCCCCGCTTTTCGAGAAAGACGCTCTGCATTCCCTATGCGGTGTTCCTTGTCTTTTTCGTCATCATCCCGATGTGCGTGATCATCTTCTATGCCTTTACCGACAGGGACATGCACTTCTCCTTCTCCAACTTTCTGCAGTTCTTCTCGGACCCCACAAAGCTCTCCACGATCGTATACTCCATCGTCATCTCCCTCATTACGACGGTCATTTGCCTCGTCATCGCATACCCCGTCGCCCTCATCCTCGCGCGGAGCAAGCTCAAGAAAAAGTTCGTCATTCTGATGCTCTTTGTGCTCCCCATGTGGATCAACTTCGTCTTGAGGGTGAACGCCCTTCGCGAACTCTTCAATCTTCTTTCGCAGGCGGAAGCGCTCGCGTGGCTCGAAAGTGCAAATATCTTCAAAACGATTGTCGGCATGGTGTATGACTTCCTGCCCTTCATGATCCTGCCCCTCTATACCACGATGCTGAAGATCGACGATTCCCTCTATGAGGCGAGTGCGGATCTCGGCGGAAACGCCTTTACGACCTTTTTCCGCATCACCCTTCCCCTCTCGATGCCGGGGATCATGAGCGGCGTGACGATGGTTTTTCTCCCTTCCATGACGAACTATGTCGTTTCGGACATGCTCGGCAACGCAAAGGTGACGATCATCGGCAAATTCATATCCGACTACTTCGGCAACGATTGGCATATGGGTTCCATGATCGCGCTTGTGCTCCTCATCATCGTATTTGCATCCACGCTGCTGTCAGGCGGGCTTAATTCGGACGAAAACGTCAGGGGGACAAACTTATGAAGCACACGGTTCTCAAAAAATGTATCAAAGCGTTTGTCGTAGGGCTCGTGCTCCTTCTCCTGTATCTCCCCATCCTGCTCCTTGCCGTCTACAGTTTCGATAAGACGGACATGATCGGCCGCTTCGAGGGGTTCTCCTTTACCCACTATGCCGCGCTCTTCCAGAACTCCAAAGTGCTCGGCATGATCGGGAATACCTTCCTCCTCGCGTTTTTGGCGGCGGTCCTCTCGACAGTGCTCGGCACGATGGGCGCGCTCGGCATGTTCTATTCAAAGAAGCGGGTGAAGATGCTCATCCACGGCGCCTCACAGATCCCTGTCATCAATGCGGAGATCGTCACTGCACTCTCGCTTGCGGTCACCTTTGTGGCCGTTGGGCTGGGGAAGTCCTACTTCACCCTTCTCATCGGGCATATGGTCATGTGCACAC
>CANQUY010000071.1 GCA_947627125.1 uncultured Clostridia bacterium | reverse complement strand
ACGTCCTACGTCTACCACAACGGCGCGTCCGAAACGGCCATCCGCGAAGCCCTCGTAAAGCGTCATCCGAGAGAGAGCTTTCTGCTTGCTTCAAAATTTCTCACCTTCCAAATGCCCGCGGAGGACAAAGTGGAGGCCATTTTCAACGAACAGCTTGAAAAGTGCGGCGTGGAATACTTTGACTACTACCTTCTCCACAACCTCAACCGCTATCTCTATCCAAAGGAAGTGAACGCCTGTCACCTGTTCGATCACATGAAGAAGTGGAAGCAGCAGGGAAAGATCCGCCACATTGCTTTCTCTTACCACGACGACGCGGAGCGCCTCGACCAGATCCTCACCGAACACCCCGAGGTGGACGCCGTGCAGATCGTATTGAACTATTACGACTGGGAAGAACCGTTCATCCAGTCTGAAAAGTGCTATGAGGTCATTAGGAAGCACGGCAAACAGGTCATCGTCATGGAACCCGTCAAGGGCGGCGCCCTTGCCCGTGTGCCGGTGGGGGCGGAGCATATTCTCAGGGACATTGACAAAGACGCTTCCCCCGCGAGTTTTGCCATCCGGTTTTCCGCCTCGCGCGAGGGCGTACTCGTCGTCCTCTCGGGCATGAGCGATCTTTCTCAGGTCGAAGAAAATACGCGATATATGCGCGATTTCAGGCCCTTGAACGGGGCGGAGGAACGCGCTCTAAAAGAGGTCAAGGCAGAGTACCAAAAGACGTGGAAGTACCGTTGCGACGATTGGGCGGCATTGGATGATAACGCTTACGGCGTTCCGATTTTGGGCATCATCAGAGCGTATAACAGCATGTTCATTCAGCCCGATCCTTTTTTCTCGGCAGAGCTCAACTACTATAAAAGTTTCCGCTCCGCCTACGATCTTGCCTTTGAAACGGGAGATTATTCCGCGCAGACGGCGAAGATCGGCGGCGCGTTCGACGTGACCGCCGCGCTCAAAGAAGCCGTCAAAACACAGTTTGAAAACAGTTTTCAATCCTATATGGATTGATCGCCCTTTCCGCTCACGGCGTCATGCTGAGAACGATAGTATAACGCAGTCAACGGGAGCTGAATCGAAGCATCTCGCCGCAAAGTTTTTGTAAACGCCCCGCGAGATTCTTCGGGTTAAGTCGTCGGACTTTGTTCCTGCTTTCGTTCTCAGAATGACGCGGGGCTGCTACCGTGAGTTTACGAGATCCGCTCGCTGCGCTCGGGATGAGGACGGCGGCGTCATGCTGAGAAGAGGAGTACAACGCAGTCAACGGGAGCTGAATCGAAGCATCTCGCCGCGAAGTTTTTGTAAACGCCCCGCGAGATTCTTCGGGTAGGCCGTCGGACTTCGTTTAATGTCCGTTTCTCAGAATGACGCGGGTCTGCTACCGTAGGTTTACGAGATCCGCTCGCTGCGCTCGGGATGAGGGGGAGGGGAGGGGCTTCCGTCGGTTTAATGGGATTCTTCGCTACGCTCAGAATGAGCGCATGCTCGGGATGAGGGGGAGGGGAGGGTATGAAAAAGCCCCCCCCCCTGTGAGGGGGGCGAACCAGCCGCCGTGCGTTTTATGGGATTCTTCGCTACGCTCAGAATGAGCGCGGGAAAGGGAGCTTCAAATTTGTGCCGGGGGAGAGAGGAGCGGAGGGGGAGAGGGAATTGCAGGCGGCGAGGGATTCCACAGAAATGTGGAACTCCTTCGCGATCGAGGCGAGCGTATCGCTGGGCTGCACCTCGTAAACGTCCGTCGGCGCCGATTCCTCAATGCCGGGGCGGTCGGGGTTTTCGGGGTCGCTTTCCCTGTGATAGAGAAGGAAGTTCCATTCGGAATCAACCGGAATATCCTGACTGTATTTCCCGTAGGTCGTGACAATCGGAAGAAGACACACCACAAGGGCGAGGAGCAGAACAAATGTCGGAATAGCGAAGAACCTTGTTTTGCTATGCCTGTTACGATCGGTTTTCATCTCTTATTCCCCCTTTATTGCCTGTTTTGCCGTGATGGTGACAGCATTACTCGGATTTGAAAGTTGAAACCCGTTCGGATAATTAGGTCCATTTTCCTCACCTTTTTTGATGGCATCAACCACAAACAT
This sequence comes from uncultured Clostridia bacterium, assembly GCA_947627125.1. Lineage (GTDB taxonomy): Bacteria > Bacillota > Clostridia > Christensenellales > Borkfalkiaceae > Gallimonas. Next base: position 6,886 of record CANQUY010000071.1, on the reverse strand, counting down.
AAATTCAATCTCCTCCTCAATGTTAAGAGGATAGTCTTTAACGGTGACGGTGATTGTATTGCCATCATAATAAATTCCTTCATCCTCTAAGGTATTTTGCTCGTCTAAGGTATATCCTTTCCATTCATCCCCGTTGTTGATATACAGGAAAAAATCCACATCTGCCAAAGGATCACTATCATGACTATCATACTCAGTTGCAATAACCACATCAAGGAGCACATTCATAGCGCTATCATTCCTCACCGTGAAGGAGCAGATTATATAAGGTTCCGTTCCGGTATGAATATCTGACGCACTTCTACCACTAAGGTTGTCATCATCGTACCACTCCGCCTCTGCTTCAATTTCAAGCCCCGCCGCCTGCAACGTAAGACCGCTGATCTCCCCTTCCGAAATAATTTTCGAGAAGGAGCCGCCGACGATGAGCATGATAAAAAGCGCCAGCGTAAAAAGACAGGCCAAGCTGAGCAAAATGGGTCTTTCGCTGTGCGTTTCGCGTCCGTGTAACAGTTCAACGTTATGTTCCGTCATGCGTTTCACCTCCTTTTTTGTGAAATACCCAAGGAATGATCATCAAAAGGCCGAAGATCAGCAAGATCGTGCAGATCCCGAGCGGCGTCCTGAGCCATAAAATTGCGCTGCCGACGCCGGGCAGCACGGCCGTCACCTTTCCCAAGATTTTCGACGCGGGGAAGGGGGCGTCGTCTGTATTGTTCGCGTCGCCCCTCGTCACGGCCTCTCCGTTTTGCAGAGAAACCAGCCGATGGGTGACGATATTTCCGTATTCATCCTGATAGGTCACAATTTCTCCCGCCTCATAGCTTTCTTCGCTATGAATCAAGAGGAGAGACCCCACGGGGAGTTCGGGCTCCATACTGCCCGAGAGCACCACGGCGCTCCTCAAACCGAACACTGTGGGCAGAGGATTTCCCCTCGCCCGCGCGATCGCCGTGTAGCTGATAAGACACAAGATCATGAGAAAGAGCGCTGCAAACACGCCCGTTATGATCTGTCCCGCCAGACGAAATCCATTCTTTCGCTTCATGGTGATTATGCCGATTTTGTTGCCTGCGTTGCGGTGATGGCCAAGCTACCAAACGTGAATGATTCGCCAATCATACCTGTATCAGTTTTATCATTTGTATCCTTGCCACTCGGGAGCTCAAATTCCCACTTATAGTAAACATATATACTCTCTTGATCTCCGGCTTCTCCGCTTTTCTCAAGCGTAAGGCTGAATATATCCTTGGAAGCGTTATAGCGCGTTGTGTCTGAGCTATACTCCTCCACGCCTCCGTAACTTTCGGACGCATCTGTTCCTATACCAACCTTGAAATCCAGAGCGGCATTCGTAAGGCTTGAATCTGTAACTGTATTCTTTAAACTTGATATAAAAGTTTTGAGCCCCCCTATTGTAATGTCAGCAGCCACATCACTTTGGTTCACGATCGGGATCTCTGCATATCCCCAAGTACCGGGAATGATTGTACCTTCGGCAGGTTCCTCAACTTCGCCCAACGAATAAACTGTCCACGTGATACCGGACAAATTTGCATCACCTTCTACGATATCATTGTCCCCAATCATGATACTCCACGTCGCAACTTTCACCGTTAAATTCTTAACATTTCCCTTGCTATAATACATAGCCAAGGTGGCGGAAACGGCACAGGTGATCAGCATCGTGAGGACCAGTATAAGGCAGGCGATGATAAAAAACCCGTTTTTCTTTGTCTTATTCATCGGTCATAACCTCCCGATCGATTTTTGCTGTTGGACGGAATGTCGGATCCGTCGGTATGGGCTGAGAGAATGCCAACTTTTTCGGTTCCACCTGCTTTGCGGTGATGGTGAAAGCGCCGAAGTCGAAAGTATTTCCTTGAAACTTATTATCATTCACTCCGTCGTCTATTGTGCCGAATTCCCACTTGTAGACGAGGTAGCAGGTCAGGGAATTCGTCCCGCTTTTGCCGCTTCTCACAAGCGTGTCTGAGTACGGCTGTTCCGTAGATTGATCTACTATTTTGCTCTCGTTATCGGGCGGCGTTTTCATGAGCGCAAAGGTCAGTCTATTATTTAAATCTGCAACTTGATTCCCGTGGTCGTCTTGGGTGGGAAATTTGAGATTTTCGATCGAAACTGTAACTACGGCGTCCACGTCGCCAACATTCTCGATCTTGATTTCCGCATAGCCCCAAGTGCCGGGCGCGATGGTGTTTTCATTCGGCAGAGCCGATATGCCTTCCGTCGGTTTGACCTCCCACTTAAGAGAGCTAATTGATATTTCCGTTGAAACAGGAAAAGGCTGTGTTGAATCTTCGTTGATTTCAAACCTCCATGTTGCCACGGTGAGGGAGGCATGGAAGGTAGCGGAGGAGCGATATTTCGCGAGTGTGCCTGAGATGACGCAGGCGGCCAGCGTCATGACAGCCAGCATAAGACCGGCGGCTTTTATCAAGCCGTATTTGATTTTTTTGATCATCAGCCATGACCTCCCGTCTGTTTGACTTTGTTGTTTGTTAAGCCTTGATAGGTACAGCTTGCCTCAGTCGCCCTCGGCAAGCCGTACCGTTGGGCTCATGTTTCAGCCACAGCAGACAGTCTCAGCGCCACATCTAAGGCTGTCCGTCCATAGTTGATGGATTCAACCACAGGCGACGCATTTAAGGCCGTCTGCTTGCGGTTGAAGAGGGGTTAGTCGGCAGTCTTGTCGGGCTCGACCTGCTCTGCCTTGATGGAAAGAGAGGCATACGTGAATGTAGATGCCGCTACACCAATTTTGGTATCTTCTTCATCATTGCCCGCGTATGTCCACTTGTAAGCAAGATAGATGGTCTTGGTATCATCGCCACCATCTTTCTCAAGCGTGAAACCTGTGCTTGCCAAAGCGGAGTTGTGTGCGACATTATCACTGGTGGGCGTTTCGTCCATAATCGCAAAAGTCAAACCGGTGGTGCTACTGGTGGGCAACGTGCAAGAAATCGTGATCTTAGCCGCCACTTCACTGGCATTCTCAATATTGATTTCCGCGTAGCCCCAAGTGCCGGGAGCAATCTTGCCGGGTTCAAAAGCATCGGTAACGTTGGAAGTGCTTTCAATCGCCTCAATGTTCCAGGTGAGATCATTTATATTAAAGCCAGCTTGGGCAATATCATTTTGATCTCCAGCACCAACTTTAACAGACCATTTAGCAGCCGTAACACCTGTTCCGCCCGTTATGTTACCCGTGCTCGTGTACTTCGCCATCGTTCCCGCGACGACGCAGGTGGTCAGCATCATGACAGCCGCCATGAGGCCTGCGACTTTAAGAAAAAAATTTTTCTTTGTCTTGTTCATGTTTTAAATCCTCCAAAAATAGGTTTTTATGTATGTCATTCCCGAAGCCGTGTGGCCGACTTCGGTCATAACCTGAGTTGGTTTTTATGCGGTGAGCATTTGGGAAGGGCGCGATCCCCCCGCGTCATTCTGAGAACGGGAGAAGGACGAGAGGACGGGACTTGACCCGCCGCGTCATTCTGAGAAACGGACGTAATACGAAGTCAGATGACTTGATCCGAAGAATCTCGCGGCGAATATCCGTAAAGTATGCGGCGAGATGCTTCGGTAGGACCGCCGTAGACTGCGTAGTACTTCCGTTCTCAGCATGACGCCGCCACCCACGGGGCGACCGTACTCTATGCGGCGAGATGCTTCGGTACGGCTTCCGTAGACTGCGTATTACTCGCATTCTCAGCATGACGCCGCATGATTATCTTTCTCGCCCGTGTCATTTTCCGTCTTCTTTCGAGCCGCGAGGAGAGGGGGGACGAAGAAGAGCAGGAGCACAAGAATTATGGGCAGCATTACGCACACGATCATGCCGCCCGGTGTTTGGATGAACACAAACACTCCGCCCATGCCCTTCAGACGCGTCTTGAACACGCCGAGGATCTGATCGGGACGCACCGAGCCCGTGTCGGGGGCATTGTTGGCGTCCCCCTGCGTAATATAGATGGTGTTTCCGTTCTCGTCCGTTTCGATCTCCTTGATGCGGTGGGTCACATAGGCATTTCCGCTGCGGAAACAGATGATATCGCCCACGCTGTAAGAGGCGTCGTCGGCGGAGTTCTGAATGAGAACGAGGTCGTCCTCGTCAAACACGGGGGACATACTGCCCGTTTCCACCATCAAAGGCGTTAGGCCGAAGAAGCTCGGCGGGAGATCGGGGTGGATCCACGAACTGACGAGCAGCGTTGCGGAGATGATGAAGCCCGGCAGCAGCAGAATGCAGAGGACGAGCCCGATGATATTATAAATGTTGAAGAAACGTTGTTTGGGCGATTGGGCGGGCTCATTGCCCTGCGGCGCAGGTTGATTATTTTGAGGTGTGGGTTGATTGTTTTGAGGCGCGGGGGCTGTGCTTTGGGGTGCGACGGCAATGACTTGCTTCGGCTCCGCTGCGCCCTGCGGTTCAGGCTCTATATTTTGAGGGTTATTCTGCGACGCGGAGTTTTTGGGCTGTTTTGGTTTCACGCCGCGATAGGGCCCGCCGTTTTTCATTCCGGAATACGGCCCGCCGCCCTTTTTATGCGATCCCATTTGGACTTCCTCCTTCCTGCGTTGCCGCTAAAAACGACATAATCCGCATTATGTTGCAAATACAGGTGAAGAGCCGCAGGCAACAGAGGAAGTAGGTATTTTTACGGAGGCGTTCTGATTACGTCATGGTGAGCTCCGTCGAACCATCACCTTATTTTGCTGCGGTGACCCTTCGACTACGCTCAGGGTGACGTAATTGGGAACGACGGGGCAGGAATACGCACGGGAGCCCGCCGCGTCATTCTGAGAAACGGACGTAATACGAAGTCCGATGACTTGACCCGCCGCGTCATTCTGAGAAACGGACGTAATACGAAGTCAGATGACTTGATCCGCCGCGTCATTCTGAGAAACGGACGTAATACGAAGTCCGATGACTTGACCCGAAGAATCTCGCGGCGAATATCCGTAAAGTATGCGGCGAGATGCTTCGGTACGGCTTCCGTAGACTGCGTTGTACTCTCGTTCTCAGCATGACGCCGCCTCCCACGGGGCGACCGTACTCTGTGCGGCGAGATGCTTCGGTACGGCTCTCGTAGACTGCGTAGTACTCCCGTTCTCAGCATGACGCCGCCACCCACGGGGCTACCGTACTCTGTGCGGCGAGATGCTTCGGTAGGACCGCCGTAGACTGCGTTGTACTCTCGTTCTCAGCATGACGCCGCCACGGACTTCCGTTCTAAAAGCGGGATCCTCTCGCCCCTTGCGGGGCTCGGAATGAGGGCTCCTGCGGAAATTCGGCCGCATTCCTTCAAAAAAAGCACAATAATGCAGGTCTTTTGAGTTGTTTCTCCCAAAAGGCTGATTTGTACTGCTCCATTTTTGTTAATTTCAACAAATTTTTCGGCAAACTTGTCAAGAATTGTTAAAATCTGCAATTTTCTGCGATTGAATACTTGACGAATACAAAAAATTGTGATATAAAAAATGTTACAATATGTACTGTTGCGGAGAGGGCGGCTGAATTTTTTACCCCATTCTGCAACATAATGCGGATTATGTCGCTGTCGAGGTTTTCGGCGGCATTTTTTTATAGGATCAGCCTCATGGATTCCATTCTGCGGCGGTGTTCCGTGCCCGTGCTTACAATATATATCCTCGTCGTGTCGATACTGCTGTGCCCGAGGATATCTGCGAGTTTTGCAATGTCCTTTTCGATCCCGTAAAACACGCGTGCAAACAGGTGGCGCAAATTGTGGGGGAACACCTTTTGCGGGTTGACCCTTGCCTCCCTGCACAGGGATTTCATCTCCCGCCAAATGTTGGTGCGGTCCATCGGCTTGCCCGTGCGGGTGATAAACACGGCTCCGCATTTGATTTTCTGCTTCTCGATATAGCGAAGCAGTTTTTTTTGCAGGGACTTCACAAGAAAGACCGACCGCGTCTTGCCCTTGAGGGAAACGACCGCCTCGCCGCATTTTACTGCTTCCGCCGTGATGAACTTGAGTTCGCTCACCCGAATGCCCGTTCCGCAGATGGTCTGCAGAATGAGGTTCAGCCGTTCGTTGCGGCTGTTTTGCGCTGCGCGGCAGAGGCGTTCATACTCCGCTCTGGTCAACTCCTTTTCTTCGGGGCAAAAGATCTGCCGCTGAACTTTTAAGGTTTTCACCCTGCAATCGTGTCTGCCCAAAAAGGAGAACAAGCTGTTGAGGCTTGCCAATACCGAATTGACGCTGCGGACGGCGAAACCGTTCGTGAGAAGCTGTTCCTTGTAGCCGATGACGGTGATTTTTGTGATCTCTGTGCCCTTTGCGAACTCCGCAAACGCACGCACGTCCCGCAGATATTTCTCCACGGTGTTTTTGCTCTTTTCCTCGCTTTTGAGGTGTGTCCGAAAATCTTCGATGATTTTTTCGGTGATCGTCAGTTCCGTTCTGCTTACCTCCCGTGATTTGGTATTTCAATTTTACCCAAAAAGCGTAGAAAATTTAAAATTAAAAATTAAAAATTTCGGCGGGGCATATTTAGAACGACGCCCCCTTTGTCACGGCACGGGGCGGGCGGCGTCATGCTGAGAAGGGGAGTATGAACGCAGTTTACGGGGGTTGAACCGAAGCATCTCGCCGCATGGTGTGTGGCTGCCCCGTGGGTGGCGGCGTCATGCTGAGAAGGGGAGTATGAACGCAGTCTACGGGGGCAGTACCGAAGCATCTCGCCGCAAAGTGTCCGTATGCCCCCGCGAGATTCTTCGGGTTAGTTCCTCGGACTTCGTTCTTGTTCCGTTTCTCAGAATGACGCGGGGCTGGGTGGCGGCGTCATGCTGAGAAGGGGAGTATGAACGCAGTCTACGGGGGCAGTACCGAAG
>CANQUY010000070.1 GCA_947627125.1 uncultured Clostridia bacterium | reverse complement strand
TTCCGCGGCCGAAAATGTCATCTGCGGGGGCCTCGGGTTCCGTCGGGGGTGTCATATCTCTTCTCCCGCGGCCGAAGATATCCTCTGCGGGCGTGGATTCTGTGGGATGGAAAGGTTCCACGGGGCGCGCAGGTTCGGCGGGACGGAAAGGTTCCGCGGGGCGCGCAGGTTCTGCGGGCGACGTATAGGGCTCCGCAGGGCGGTAAGGCTCGGCGGGGCGAACGTCGTTTTTGTAGAAATCTTTCCCCTCCGCCTCCCCGATGGGCGCGCGGTAAGAGGGCTTCTGCGGATAGTTGTCGTCCGTCAAAGGGTAAGAATAGCCGCTGTCGGCCGCCGCAGGCCTGTCCTCCGTGACGCGGCGGGGCATGGAGGGACGGTTTCCGCTCTCCGCCGCATACGCCTCGGAATAGGGGTCGTTGCCCGGCAGAACGCTGGAACGGCGGGGCTGGGAATTGAAGCGGGAATCCTCGTCAAAGATCAAGTTTTCCCTGTAATTTCTTGCGGGATCGTCCGAAAAGAGAATGGCGCGGCCGCGGGCCTGTGCCTCGCTCCTCGGCATGTCGGAGGGCTGCTCCCCGAAAAACGGCGCACTGCGCGCAGGTTCCGCCCAAGAGGCAGCGGGAGCCGCGGGGGCATAGGAGTCTGTCCAAGGGGCAGCGGGAGCCGCGGGAGATCGAACGCCGTACGGTTCCTCATCCATCGCATGTGAGGAGGAACGCTCGGGGGCGGGAATGTCGTCAAACGTTATGGCAGTCTGCGTTTCCTTCTTCCCCTTCTTCTTCGCCCCCGGGAGGAGATACGCCCTGAGCGGCGTTCCGATCAAGGCAAAGTAGAGCGCCGCGGCGAGGAGAAACGCATAGACGATATACGCTCCCACCGCCTGGAAGAGCAAACGCACGGGATAGCCGACGAGGCCGAGCAGGACGCCGCCGCCCGTTGCCGCCGCCGTAGTTTCCCCCGCGGCATGGAAACAGCCCGAAAGGTAGCTCCCGAAACTGTTGACGGACGAAGAAACGGGGTCGAGAAAGAAGCGTTCCGCCGTCGCCGCATGCACGATGAGAAACACCGCCGTCACGAGAAAGATCGTGCGCAGTGTCCAGCCCTTGGGGAGCAGTTTTTTCCCTGAGATCAGATAGATAGAGAGATAGATGAGCGCGGCGAACAGAAAGTACGCGTAAAATCCCGCAGTCCCGAGAAAGAATGCGGTGATCGCCTTGCCGACATCTCCGAACAGAAGCTCACCCGTTGCGGTGATCAGGAGAAGCAATCCGCCGAAGAGCAGAAATGTCATCCCAAACGTTTCACGGGTTGCGATCTTTGTCTTATTTTTATCCTTTTTGTCCTCGCTGCCGCGACCGACTCCGTTCACAGTTCCTCCTGCCGCTTCCCCGCAGGCCGTTCAGGGAGAAGCGCATATAATGTCAAAATACAGTATAACATTCTTTGGAAAATTTTTCAACGATATTGGCAAACTTTTTTTGGCTTTTCTTGAATTTCTTTTTGGCCCCGAGGGAACTCCCCGTCCCCCGCCGCGTCATTCTGAGAAACGGAGTGGGAACGAAGTCTAAAAGAACTAACCCGAAGAATCTCGCGGCGAAAGTCCGCAAAACATGCGGCGAGATGCTTCGGTACAGCTCTCGCAGACTGCGTTCTTCTCTCGTTCTCAGCATGACGCCGCCACAACAACCTCCCGTGCGTTTTACGGGATCCTTCCCTTTTCGGCTATGAGGTCAGGATGAACGGCGGGGGCATGATGGGCGGAAAGGGCCCTCGCCGAGGGATTCGGCGAGGGCCCTAAAATTCATCTTTACCCAAATGCCTTTCGGCTATGTACTTACCTGTTCGCTTCCGCGGGAGAGGACTGGATGAGCGTCGCGAGGATCTTGATATCCTCCGACTTGTAGAGCTCTTCACGGTCGGTAATGGGCATCTTGGGCTCGTAGGCGGGTTCATCCTTGCGGGGAATGCCGTACTTCTCTGCAATCTGCCCGAGCAGCATCTTCGCCCTTCTGCACTTCAACCCCGAGGTGAGGCAGAGCATGGCGGGCGTTTCGGCAAAGCGCGCCTTGTCGGAAATGTCCTTGATCTTCAATGCGTCGTAGTCCACTTCTTCCCTCGAGAGAGCGTAGGCAATGCAGAGCTTCTGCCCCTTGAAGTAGATGATGCCGATCCTGTCGCGCCCGATACCGATGCGCATCTGGCGGCGGCTCTCGCGCAGTTTGATCTTTTTATAGTGCGAGGCCTCTTCGATGAAATCGGTGTAGAAATTCCTCGCCTCTTCATCCGCAAGCGCAAGTCTTGCATTGAAGGAATAGGAGAACGTGACCCTGTAAATTCTCTCGTCATAGATGGCGCCGACGCAGCCCACCTTTTCGCGCATGGCGGGAGTCATCTCATAGGCATACATGATCTTGCCGCGGCGGTCATACCCCTCTTCGCCCTCTTTGGCGGCTCCGCCTACGAGCGCGGCAACGCCAAGACCGAGCGCAACACCGGCTGCGGCTGCTGCGGCCTTTCCGTCACCCTCATCTTCGGGCTCCTCCGCGGGCTCGGGCTCCTCTTGAGGTTCCTCCTGCGGTTCTTCCGCGACAGGCTCCTCCGCGGGCTCGGGCTCCTCTTGGGGCTCTTCCTGCGGTTCTTCCGCGACAGGCTCCTCTTGGGGTTCCTCTTGCGGTTCTTCCGCAACAGGCTCCTCTGCGGGTTCCTCTTGAGGCTCCTCCTGCGGTTCTTCCGCAACGGGCTCCTCCGCGGGTTCCTCTTGAGGTTCCTCCTGCGGTTCTTCCGCAACAGGCTCCTCTTGAGGCTCTTCCTTGGGCTCTTCCTTGGGTTCCTCTGCCACAGGTTCCTCTTTGACAGGTTTCTCGGGGGCAGGTTCATTCTGAGCCTCTGCGAGAGCCTCCTCTTTATTCTTCTTGGACTGACCCACGGTCAAGACTGCCGCACTTGCGCCGAGAACGCCGATCACGATCCCGCCGAGCACCAAAAATGTTACTAACATCACGTCTCCTCCGTAAAAACTACGTTATCATTTACAGTATACAACAGATTTTTTGATTTTGCAATAGGGTAAAAGAAAATATTTTGCACTTTTTACAAAAATTTTTTGCAAAATCTGCGCCTTATACGACAATTTCGCCCTTTCGGAAGGGGGAATCAGCTCACAATGTCGATATATTCGTCGAGGGTGACGTTCTTGTCGAACACCTTCGTGCCGTCGATAACGATGATGCGGTTGCAGACGGTGTTCATGAGTTCCTGGTCGTGGGAAGTCAGAAGCAGACAGCCCTTAAAGGCGGTGAGGCCGTTGTTGAGGGAGGTGATGCTCTCGAGGTCGAGGTGGTTGGTGGGCTCGTCGAGAACGAGGAAATTTCCCCCTTCGAGCATCATTTTCGCGAGCATACATCTCACTTTTTCTCCGCCCGAGAGGACTTTGGCCTGCTTTAACGCCTCCTCTCCCGAAAAGAGCATTCTGCCCAGCCAGCCGCGGAGATATTCCTCGTAATGGTCCTTGGAAAATTGGGAGAGCCACTGCACGAGCGTAAGGTCGCAGCCCTCGAAAAATTCACTGTTATCGAGCGGATAATAGGAGGCGGAGATGGTCTTGCCCCACTTCACGGTTCCGCTGTCGGGCTCCGCCTTTCCCATCAAAATGTCGTAGAGCATGGTGACGGAAGTGGACTTATCGCACAGAATGCCGATCTTGTCCCCCTTCTGCACCGTAAACGTCAGATTTTCAAAGTAGCCCGCCTTGGTGAGCCCTTCGACCTCGAGAATGTCATTGCCGATCTCCCTCTCGTACTTGAAATCGATATAGGGATACTTGCGGAGGGAGGGTTTGAAGTCGGAGATGGTGAGTTTTTCGAGCTCCTTCTTTCTCGACGTCGCCTGCCTCGATTTACTTGCATTGGCGGCGAAGCGGGCGATGAAGTCCCTCAGCTCCGCGGCGCGCTGTTCGGCCTTCTTGTTCTGGTCCCGCTGCTGGCGGGCCATGAGCTGGGAGGTCTGATACCAGAAGTCGTAGTTGCCGAGGAAGAGATTGATCTGCCCGTAATCGACGTCGCAGATGTGAGTGCAGACCTTATTCAAGAAGTGCCTGTTGTGGGAAACGATGATGATGGTGTTCTCGAAATCGAGCAGATAATTTTCGAGCCAGCGGGTCGTCTTGAGATCGAGATTGTTGGTGGGCTCGTCGAGAAGGAGCACGTCGGGATTCCCGAAGAGAGCCTGCGCGAGGAGCACTTTGACCTTCTTCTTCGCGTCGAGGTCCCCCATCTTCATGCCGTGGAATTCGGCGGGAATGTCGAGCTCGTTGAGAAGGGTTTCGGCCTCGCTCTCGGCCTCCCAGCCACCAAGCTCTGCGAACTCGCTCTCGAGCGCGGCCGCCCGCTCCCCGTCCTCGTCGGTAAAATCGGCATGGGAATAGAGCTCGTCCTTCTCGTCCATGATCTCGACGAGCCGCCCGTGGCCGAGCATGACGGTGCGGAGAACGGTTTCGCCGTCGTACTTGTTCTGGTTTTGGGCAAGGACGGACATGCGCTCGTTCTTGTCGAGAATGACTTCCCCCTTGTTGGGCTCGATCTCCCCTGAGAGAACTTTGAGGAAGGTGGATTTCCCTGCGCCGTTCGCGCCGATGATGCCGTAGCAGTTGCCCTTGGTGAATTTTAAGTTGACGTCCTCGAAGAGTTTTTTGCTGCCGTATTGCAAACTGACGCCGTTGACTTGTAACATAATACTCCTTAAAATTAAAAATGAAAAATTGAGGTGGGACCGCTCATTCTGAGGGAGCGCAAGCGACCGAAGAATCCCCTCAAACGAAGTCCGTTGGTTTTATGGGATCCTTCCCCTTCGGCTACGACAGGATGAGCGGGCTGGCCTTGGCTCCCCTCTTAGGGGAGCTGTCACGCTGTCCTTGCGTGACTGAGGGGTTTTGAAACCCTATCCCCCCTTCGGGGTACTTCCCCTAAGAGGGGAAGCGAGGCTCCCCCCAGCCCCGCGTCCCCTTTTAACTTTAGAATTATACCATACTTTCTCCGTTTTATCAAACGAAAAGAGGCGGTGAGGAGAAATTTCATCAAAACGCTTGCGTTTTTTTCGTGCGCGTGATATAATCCCCTTGCCTGAACGGAAAGAGGGTTCTGACCGCAAAGGAGGAAATTTCTATCGAAATGCCGCGCCGTCATTCTCGGCGTGATTCCTCCTGCCGTTTCGGGCGGGAGGTTCTTTTATGGAAGAAAAACGCATCGCGGTGCTCTCCGTCATCGTGGAACAGCGGGAGCAGGCCGAAACGCTCAACCGCTATCTTTCCGAGTACGGGGAATATATCATCGGCAGAATGGGGATACCGTACAGGGAGAAGAAGGTGTCCGTGCTGAGCGTGGTGCTCGACGCGCCCTCCTCCGCCGTGAACGCCCTCACGGGCAAGATCGGCCAGCTCGAAGGAGTCACGGCAAAGACGCTGTTCAGCAAGTTTTGAATGCGCTTCCGTTGGTTTTACGGGATCCTTCGCTATGCTCAGGATGAGCGGACGGGGCTATGCCTTGGGATGAGGGCTGGCGCGGAGTGACACGCTCATTCTGAGGGAGCGCAAGCGACCGAAGAATCCCCTCAAACGAAGTCCGTTGGTTTTACGGGATCCTTCCCCTTCGGCTACAAGGTCAGGATGAGCGCAGCGTGCTCAACTTTTCATTTTGCATTTTTAATTTTTAATTTTAAGGAGTTGTACTATGAACAAATTTTTCAAAGGCATTGTATGCGCTGCGGTGTGCGGCGCGGCGGTTCTCGGCACGTTCGGCCTTGCGGCATGCGGCGGGGACGACAACGATTCAACGGACAACGGCCACGACGACCCTATCCCCGTTTCGGTCTACGCCCCCGACGGCGCTCCCGCCCTCGCGCTTGCAAATCTCATCGAGAGCGAAAAGACCCCGTCAAGCCGCTATCGGTTTGACGTCCACATCGTCGATGCCAACACGATCGCGACATACGTGACAGGGAAGGAACCGGATGCCGACTTCTGCATCCTTCCCTCCAATGCGGCGGGAAAGGCCCTCGGCACGGGTGAAACCTATCAGATGCTCGGCACCGTCACCAACGGCAACCTCTATTTCCTCACCGACACCCAAAAGGCTCTGCCCGAACTCACCAAGGAAAATCTCTCCTCCGCGCTTCTGGGCAAGACGCTCGGCGTCATTCAGTATGAAAACGTCCCCGGGCTCACCCTCAGGGTCGTGCTCGGCGAATACGATATCCCCTATCAACTTGTGGAAAACAACGACGATCCCGACCCCGCAAAGGTCAATCTCCGTTCGCTGAAGCCCGAAGAGGTCGTCCCCGCCACGGGCTGTGATTACTATCTCTGCCCTGAACCCGCAAGGACGACCAAGATCGGCGCGACGAAGGATACCCCCAATCCCCTGCGTGCGGCGGGATCCCTACAGGCGCTCTATGGGGACGGAAGCGGCTTCCCGCAGGCCGTGCTCGTTGCAAAAAAGGACATTCTCACCGCCGATAAGGCCCTTGCGGACAAGGTCATAGGCTACATGGAGGGCAGCGGGGAATACCTCAAAACGGCAGACGCGCACACCCTTGCGGAGCTCCTCGCTTCCAAGCGCACAAGCGGCATGGAGGCCGCCTTCAAGGAGGCCCAGCTCAACCCGACCGTGCTCGCAAATTGTTCTGTAAAATTCACAAAGGCGGCCGATTGCAAGACGGCTGTTATCGAATTTTTGACAAAATATAAGGCGATCAGCGACGGCGCGACCAACATTCCCGCCGACGCCTTCTTCTATATCGGATAAATTTTGAAACGGGAAAAACTCTACAACTTCATCTTTTCCGCGATGGCGGTCGGGGCGATCCTGCTTGTTTGGCTCATTGCCTACTTTGGTGTGGGAAATGACCTCGTCGTGCCCTCCGTTTCGGACACTTTTGTGCAAATTTGGCAGCTTTTGGGCGAAGCTGCCTTTTGGCGCGCCTTTGGGGGGACCCTGTGGCGGACCCTCGAGGCCTTTCTCATCTCCTTTGCGCTCGGCATTGCGCTCGCCCTTCTGAGCTGCGTATTCGGGGCCGTGCGGGCGTTTCTTGCCCCCGTCGTTTCGATTTTGAGGACGGTGCCGACAATGGCCGTCGTGCTCATTCTGCTCCTCTGGACGTCGCCCGCGGTCGCTCCCGTCATCATCGCCGTGCTCGTTCTCTTCCCCGTGCTCTATGCCTCTATGTTGAGTTCGCTTGACGAAGTGCGGAGAGAATACGGCGACATGGCGGCGGCGTTCTGCGTTCCGAAAACGAGGCAGGCGCTTCTCATGTACCTCCCCCTCGCCGCACCGCCCGTCCTCGCACAGCTGGGGGCGGCGTTCTCCCTCGGGCTCAAGATCACGGTGTCGGGCGAAGTGCTCTCCTCGACGGCAAAGAGCCTCGGGAGCATGATGCAGCAGGCCCAAGGGTTTTTGGAAACCCCCCGCCTCATCGCGCTGACCCTGCTTGCCGTCGCGGTCGGATTCCTGTTTGAGGGGCTCTTCACCCTCGCGGCATATCTGTGGAGAAGGAGGCGGGCATGAAACTCACCCATATCACCAAAAAATACGGCGAAACGACCGCGCTCGACGACGTGTCGCTCGACATCGAAGAGGGAAAGGTGACGGCCGTGCTCGGCGAGAGCGGCGCGGGAAAGACGACGCTTTTGAACGTCATCGCGGGCAATCTCCCCTTTGAGGGGACCGTCGAGGACGTGGGCAAAGTGAGCTATCTCTTTCAGTCTGTAAGGCTCCTTCCGAACCTCACCGTCGAGGGCAATTTAAAGTTCGTCCTCTCGAAGGAAAATTACAAAAATATCGCACTTATGTTGCGAAAAGTGGGTCTTGAGGGGAAAGAAAAGTCCTATCCGAAACAGCTCTCGGGGGGCGAGCGGCAGCGCGTTGCGATCGCGCGAGCCTTCCTCTTTCCCCATGACGTTCTCCTCATGGACGAGCCCTTTTCCTCCCTCGATCTCTCCCTCAAAAAGTCCCTTCTCTCTCTCACGGTGGAGCTCTGGCGGGAGAGGAAGGAAACGGTCGTGTTCGTCACCCATGACGTGCACGAGGCGGCCGTTTTGGCGCACAGGGCCGTCCTTCTCCACAGGGGAAAAGTGACGGACGACATCCCCGTCGCGGGGGAACCCCTCAGGGACTTTTTCTCCCGTCCCGAGGAGGAAGAAATCCTCGTTCATGCCCTCATGCGGGAATGACGCGGACAGCCCTCTCATACAATATTGTGTGAGAAAATACCGTTCGCGAAGAAGTAAAATCAAAAGGCGGGTGATCATTTTCACGATCCTCGCCCTTTTCATTCTATCCGTCATCCTCATTCATGTGAATCTGACGGGCGTGCTCAAGTCCATTTCCGAGGCAAACATGCGCTCGATCACGACGGTCGCCGTCAACGACGCGATCTATTATACCCTCTCGGACGGCATTCGCTATGAGGACCTCGTGACGGTGGAACGGGGGGAGGACGGGACCATCCGCTCCATCACCTCCAACGCCTTTCAGATCAACCGCATCGCGCGCGACACGGCGTACATGTCCCAACAGAATTTGCAGGAAATGAGCGAGGGCGGCATCGAAGTTCCGCTCGGGGCCTTCCTCGGCATTGAGGCGTGGGCGGGCTTCGGGCCCAAGATCAATATCAAAATCATCCCCATTTCCAACGTTTCCTGCAGTTTTTCCTCCAAATTCGAGGCGGAAGGGATCAACCAGACCAAGCACTCCATCTATCTCGACGTCGTGGCGGATATCTCCATCGTCATGCCGTCGGGAACGAGCAATTTTGCCTCGCTTACGGAAGTTTTGATCGCGGAGAGCGTCATCGTCGGCACGGTGCCGGACGTCTTTTTACAGGGGAACCTCTTTGGGAACGGCTACACCCTCGCGCCGTGAGAGATAGCTCGAACGCAGTCATGCCCCCTCCCACCCCTCATCCCGAGCGAAGCGAGTGGATCTCGTAAACTTACGGACTTCCGT
>CANQUY010000069.1 GCA_947627125.1 uncultured Clostridia bacterium | reverse complement strand
ACTTAACCCGAAGAATCTCGCGGCGAAGATTCGTAAAGCATGCGGCGAGATGCTTCGGTAGGGCTTTCGTAGACTGCGTTATGCTCGTGTTCTCAGCATGACGCCGCCACCACCCTTTCACGGCAAGGGCCCGAACGCAGTCGTGCACCCCGCCGCGTCATTCTGAGAAACGGAGAGGGACGAGAGGACGGGACTTAACCCGAAGAATCTCGCGGCGAAAGTCTGTAAAGCATGCGGCGAGATGCTTCGGTAGGGCTATTGTAGACTGCGTTGTGTTCCTATTCTCAGCATGACGCCGCCATGAAGTCTGTAAAGCATGCGGCGAGATGCTTCGGTAGGGCTATTGTAGACTGCGTTGTGTTCCCGTTCTCAGCATGACGCCGCCCACAGGCATTCGCATTCGCTCAGCAAGAGCGCAAAAGGAGTAACACATTGAAAATTTTATTTGCAGGCACGCCGGAATTTGCGGTGGAGCCCATGAAAAAAATTCATGAAACATTCGGCGTTGCCGCCGTCCTGACCCAGCCCGACAGGCCGCAGGGGCGGAAAAATATTCTCACGCCCTCCCCCGTCAAAGAGGCGGCCCTCTCTTTCGGCATTCCCGTCCTTCAGCCCGAAAAGCTCAAGCTCGACGTCGGCCCCGTCAGGGACGTACATGCCGACCTCATGGTGACCTGCGCCTACGGGCAGATCCTCACGCAGGAAGTCTTGGATCTCTTCCCCCTCGGCGTGTGGAACATTCATGCCTCTCTTCTGCCCGCCTACCGCGGCGCAGCTCCCATTCCGAGGGCCATCATCAACGGAGAGAGGGAAACGGGCGTCACCATCATGAAAACGGAGCTCGGCCTCGACACGGGGGACATGCTCCTCAGCGAAAGGACGCCCATTGATGATTCGGACACCTGCGGCACGCTCGAAAGGCGTCTTTCCCACATCTCCTCAGACCTCATCGTCAAGGCCCTTTGGGACATAAAAAACGGCGCTTATGTGCTGAAAAAGCAGGGTGAGGGCTTCACTTGCAAAAAGGTGGAACGCACCGAAGTGGACTTCTCAAAATCGGCAAGGGAGGTGAGCTGCCTCGTGCGCGGCCTTTCGCCCTCTCCCGTTGCCTATGCGCGCATGGGAGAACTCACGCTTAACTTCTTGTTCGCGGCGGAGCTCCCCTGCGACGAAAACGTCCCGTGCGGCACCGTTCTTGCGGCCTCCCCCAAGGAGGGGCTCATTATCAAGTGCGGCGAGGGGGCGGTTTCGATCACCGAACTCCAACCCGCGGGGGGCAAAAAAATGTCCGCGCGCGACTTCTGCAACGGCAGAAAACTTTCCAAGGGGGACCGCTTTGACCAACCCGTTCTATGACCCCTACGTCATCCTGAGCAAGGTCTATTCGGAGGGGGCGCACCTCAAGATCGCCCTTGCCGAAACGCCGATCGAGGAGCTCAACCGCGCGCGCACGGTCAAGACGGTGTATGGCGTGCTCGAGAACGACGGCTACCTCGGCCTCTGCATCTCCTCTTTTGCCGAGAGGACGCCGAAAGCTGCCGTGCGGATCGTGTTGAAAATCGCGCTATATTGGCTGATTTTTTTGAAAAAACCGCGGTATATGGTGACCGACACGGCCGTTTCGCTCCTCAAAAAGATGGGGAAAGGGGGCGCGTCGGGCTTCGTCAACGCCTTCCTTCGCGCCTTCGACGAGAGCAAGGTTCGGCTCCCCGAGGGCGAAGAGGGGCTCGAGATCAGGAGCAATTTCCCGCGATACGCCGTGAAGGAGCTCCTCTCCCGCTACGGTGCACGGGCGGAGAACATTCTCCTTGCGAAGAGCCGCGGCGTCACTGTCCGTTTCGAGCGGAACGAGGCGGAATATCTCTCCCGTCCGCACGAGGAAACGCCCTTTCCGCACCTCTTTATCTTCAAAAATTTTGCCCGCGATGAGGGATTCGACCGCGGCGATTACACCTTTCAGTCGGTCGGGAGCGTGGCCATCTGCGATGCGGTCGAGCCGTGCGGGAACTTTCTCGACGCCTGCGCCGCGCCCGGCGGAAAGAGTGTGCTCCTCGCAAAAAAGTGCACTTATGTGACGTCCTGCGAGCTTCACGACCATCGCGTGGGGCTCATTGAGAGCTACTTCCGCCGCATGGGCGTGGAGAACGCCAAGGCCGTGCAGGCCGATTCGAGCGTGTTCGACCCCGCCTTCGCGGAGAAATTCGACGGCATTTTGTGCGACGTGCCCTGCTCGGGCCTCGGCACCGTTTCCGAGAACCCCGACCTGCCGCTTTCCAAAAAAAGCGCAGATATCGCGCAATTAACGGGGGTCCAGCTCTCAATTTTGAGCAACTGCGCCCGCTATCTGAAGGTCGGCGGCGCGCTGTATTATTCCACCTGCTCCATTCTTGAGGAGGAAAACGACGGCGTCGTCGGGAGCTTTTTGAAGGAGCGTTCCGACTTTGCCGCTGAGGAGATACATTCCCCGCTTCCGCACGAAAAAACGGCGCATGGGTTGCAATTTTTGCCCGATACGGCATACGGCGCGGGCTTCTACGTTTCCAAATTGAGGCGCAAGGCATGAAGAAAATTTTGCAGGATCTGAATTTTGAAGAGCTCTCCTCGCTCGTCCTTGCACGGGGCGAAAAGCCCTTCCGCGCGCGGCAGCTCTTTGAGGGGCTCATGCAGGGGAAAGCCATCTCGGAGATCCCCATTTCCGCCGCGCTCAAGACAAGTCTTTTGGAGGAATACGAGGGCGCGCCCGTCAAAATTTTGGAAACTTATGTGTCGAAAGACGGCACCAAGAAGTTTCTTTTCCTCCTTGCGGACGGCAACATTGTCGAGGGCGTCTTGATGTCGTATAAGTACGGCAACACGCAGTGCGTTTCCACGCAGGTCGGCTGCCGCATGGGGTGCAAGTTCTGCGCTTCCACCTTAAACGGCCGCATCCGCGACCTCACCGCGGGGGAAATTTTGGGGCAGATCCTCTGTGTCAACCGCGCGGAGGGGGGAACGCTGAAGGAGCGGAAAGTGACCAACGTCGTCCTCATGGGCAGCGGCGAACCCTTCGACAATTACGACAATGTTGTGAAGTTTTTGCGGCTCGTGACGGCGGAGGGAGGCATTCACATCAGTGCGAGGAATATCTCGCTTTCCACCTGCGGCCTCGTTCCCGAGATGAAGAGGTTCGCCCTCGAGAATATCCCGCTCAACCTCACCGTTTCCCTGCATGCCGTCACCGACGAGGAGAGGAAGCGCACCATGCCGATCGCGAACAGGTACAAGATCGCCGAAATTCTCGACGCATGCGCCTTTTATTTTGAACGGACGGGGCGGCGGTATATCTTTGAATACAGCCTGATCGCGGGCGAAAACTGCGACGAGCAGCACGCGCTTGCTCTTTCGGAGCTTCTGAAGGGGAAGCCCTGCCATGTCAACCTCATTCGGCTCAACGAGGTCAAGGAGCGGGAACTCAAGACGACGACCGAGAAGGACGCCTACCGTTTCTTGGGGATCTTGGAGAAGCAGGGCATCTCGGCGACTCTCCGCCGCAGCATGGGCTCCGATATCGGCGGCGCCTGCGGACAACTGCGGGCGAGGTATCTAAGCGAAAATTGAAAATCGCCGCCCCGCGTCATTCTGAGAAACGGAAAAAGAACGAAGTCCGATGAGTTGACCCGAAGAATCTCGCGGGGCAAACGTAAATCATGCGGCGAGATGCTTCGGTTCAGCCCCCGTAGACTGCGTTGGACTCCCGTTCTCAGCATGACGCCGCCACGCACGGAAGCGGCCCCGCGTCATTCTGAGAAACGGAGAGGGACGAGAGGACGGGACTTAACCCGAAGAATCTCGCGGCGAAGATTCGTAAAGCATGTGGCGAGATGCTTCGGTTCAGCCCCCGTAGACTGCGTTGTACTCCCGTTCTCAGCATGACGCCGCACGCACGGAAGCGGCCCCGCGTCATTCTAAGAAACGGAAAAAGAACGAAGTCCGATGACCTGACCCGAAGAAACTCGCGGGGCAGCGAGGGGCCACCCATTCACATAACTCATAAGGAGGAAACCATGGATATCAAAATTGCGCCGAGCATTCTTGCGAGCGACTTTGCCCGCGTCGGCGAAACGGTAAAAAAATTGGAGGAATGCGGGGCCGACCTCATTCACTGCGACGTCATGGACGGGAATTTCGTGCCGCCCATCACCTTCGGCGCGCAGATGGTCAAGGCCATCCGTCCCCACACGAACCTTCCCCTCGACTGCCATCTCATGGTTCTCCATCCCGAAACGCACGTCGAGGACTTTGCAAGAGCGGGGGCGGACAATATCACCGTCCATGTCGAGGCGTGCAACATCCCCGCGCTCTTCCAAAAAATTGCAACTTATAGCGTAAAAAAGGCCGCCGTCATCAATCCCGAAACGGCCGTTGAAAAGCTCTTTCCCGCCGTGGACGAGGGCGCCGATATGCTCCTTCTCATGAGCGTGCACCCCGGCTGGGGCGGGCAGAAATTCATTCCCGAAACGCTGAAAAAAATAGAGTTATTGCGCGATTTCTGCATCAAATGCGGCAAAGCGGAGCTCGATATCGAGGTGGACGGCGGCATCACCGAGGAGAACGTGAAGGACGTCATCTCGGCGGGGGCAAACGTCATTGTCGCGGGCAGTACGGTGTTCAAATCGAAGGACATGGCCGAAACGATTCAGAGGTTGCGCGGATGATGCCCAAGGCATGCAAACGGGTCGTCATTCTTCTCAACGGCGAACCGTACCGCGGCGAAATTCCCGCCGAAAACGCCTACGTCATCTGCTGCGACGGGGCCTATGCGTGGGCGAAAGGGCGGGTGCGGATCGACGAAAATTTGGGCGATTATGATTCCCTTTCGGAGGTTCCCGACCCCGCGCCCCTTCACAAATTTCCCTCCGAAAAGGACGAAACGGACGGGGAACTCGCCGTAGACCGTGCGCTTGAACTCGGCGCGGCCGATATCACCTTTTACGGCGGCGGGGGCAAGCGCGAGGACCACTTTTTAGGCAATCTCCATCTTCTTTTCAAGGCGAAGAGGGCGGGCGTCGCTACCGCCATGATGAAAACGAACGGGGTGGACATTTACCTCTTTGACGAGGGGGAACACGGATTTTCCTGCCGAAAGGGGCAGACCGTTTCGCTGTTACCCTTTGGCGGCGACGCGCATATCATGGAATCATGGGGGCTCAAATACCCGATGCACGATCTGTGGCTCCGCTACGGCTCCACGCGCGGCATCTCCAACCTCACGGCGGCAGAGGAATTTTCCTTCTGTGTCGAAAGGGGGTATGTGCTCGTCATCATCAACGAGGAGGTCGCATGATCATCTGTATCAAACTGCCGAAAGTGCTCGGCTGTATTGTACGGCTGTTCTACCGAAGATGAAATATATCGATCTGCACACGGACGCTCTCACCAAAGAGGGCGTCCTTTCCGTTACCGAGGAGAGTTTGAAAAAGGGCGGCTGCTTTTTGGAATGCTTTGCCTGCTTCACCCCGCGCGGCGGGCTCTGCGAAACGCTGAAACTGTGCAATAAGTTTGAAAAAATGTGCGTTTCGAGCGGCTACCGATGGGTAAAAAGGGCGGAAGATTTGGAGGGAGAGGGCATTCACGCCATGCTGACGGTGGAAGGGGGCGAGGCCGTCGAGGGAAACATCAAAAATTTGCACTTATTGCACGAAAAAGGCGTCCGCATGATGACGCTCGTGTGGAACTTCGACAACGACATCGGCGGAACGCATGGGGGAAGAGCGGTGGGGCGTACCTCGACCGCTCATCCTGTCCCGCGCGCTCATCCTGAGCGTAGCGAAGGATCCCATAGACTTACGGACTTCGTTTTAGGGGATTCTTCGGTCGCTTCTCTCCCTCAGAATGAGCGGGTGTCCACGGACTTCGTTCAAGGCCCTTCGGTCGCTTCTCTCCCTCAGAATGAGCGGGTGTCCACGGACTTCGTTTTAGGGGATTCTTCGGTCGCTTCTCTCCCTCAGAATGAGCGGCGTTCCCTCGGCCTCACGCCGTTCGGCCGTGAAGTTGTGGAGCGGATGGGGGAGCTCCGCATGCTCGTGGACGTTTCGCACGGCTCGGACGCGCTCTTTTTCGACGTCGCGGCGTGGAGCAGGAAAAGCGGCATTCCCTTCGTGGCGAGCCATTCCAACGCGCGGGCCGTCTGTGCGCATACGCGGAATTTGAGCGACAGGGAGATCAAAATTCTTGCCGACTGCGGCGGCGTCATGGGGCTGAATTTTTATGATGAATTTCTCTCGTCCGACAAGTCCGCCGCGGGGCAAAAAAGCGCACTTATTGCGCAGATTTCGCACATTCTGAAGGTCGGCGGGGAGGACGTTCTCGCAATCGGGAGCGACTTCGACGGCATTCCGCAGAACGCGTACCTAAAAACCGCGGCCGATATGCCGCGGTTTTTGGAAGATATGTGTGAAATTTTCCCGTCCCGCGTCGTTGAGAAGCTCGCCCATGCAAACGCCGAACGGGTCATACGGGAGGGGGTGGGGTGACGCACCGTTCATTCAGAGCGCAGCGATGAATCCCGTTGAACCCTGCTCCGTAAGTGCGGCGTCATGCTGAGAACGGAAGTATTACGCAGTCTACGAGAGCTGTACCGAAGCATCTCGCCGCATGCTTTACGGTTATCCCGCGAGATTCTTCGGGTTAAGCACTTATGACTTCGTTCATGCTCCGTTTCTCAGAATGACGCGGGGCTGCTTCCGTGCGTTTTATGGGATTCTCTCGCCCCTTGCGGGGCTCGGAATGAGGGGCAAGCCTCCTCGGGAGGAGATTCCTTTTTGCCCCCTCCATGGGGGCCTCCGCCACTCTCAAAGGGCCCGTATGCTCTCCACGGGCTTTTTGCGGGCGGCGAAGTAGACGGGAAGGAAGGTGGAGATGAGCGCGACGGCGAGGGCGACGGCGACCATGATGAGGATGGGCACAGGCCCGAACACGAACAGCGTCACGTCAAAGCCGATGCTGTCCCGCAAAATATTGTTGATGACGATGGTCAAAACCGTCGTGCCGATGAGGGCGAGGATCGTGCAGATCCCGACGATGATGCCGCTCTCCGAGAAGAAGATCTTGAACACGTCCGTTCCCCTTGCGCCGACGGCCCGCAGAATGCCGATCTCCTTCTTCTTGTTCGTGATGCTCATCGAGATGAAGTTGAAGAGGAGGAGGGAAGAGAACACGGCGAGGACCAAGCCGATGACGAGGAACACGATGGAGAGTTCCTCCACGACATCGGAGGCAATTTCTACCTCATCGAAAAGGTTGTTTTCAACGGTATAGAGAATGTCCGTGTCGGGGTCGGTCACACCCATTTTGTCGAAGAGGCTGTTGAGCGCCGCGGCGCTGTGGTCAAAGGGGACAAGCACTGCGCCGAACGTCGCGTCGTCCTCGGGGACATACTTGGTTTCCTCGTTCTTTTGGCCCGCCGCAATGAGTTTATCGTATGTCTTTTGGGAGCAATAGTAGCCGTAGCCGCCGTCGGTGGGGGCGATCATGCCGACGATGCGGAAGGTCCCGATGCTCGTGTACCGCGGCGCGTATTGGCCAAATGTGATGGAAAAGTACTCCCGCGTGATGGGGTGGGCGGCGATGAAGGCCTTTAAATCGGACATAAACGTATCATCGTCTTGGTAGGAAGTGTAGTCCTCCATCCGATCGAGAAAATCCTTATATTCCTTGTAGTTCTTGTCGCTCTCATCCGGTATTTCCTCCCAATAGAAGGAGATGAGATCGAAGTAGGGGATGATGAATTCGTCATCCTCGAGCGCCGTGCGCTCTTCCGCCGTGACGACGGGAAGCATGGGACGCTCCCCCGCGGGGTCGTAGACGGCAAACGAGCGGGTGGCCGACGATTCGTAGGTGCCGTATTCATCGGTCCTAAGTGCGGTATAGGTCTGCTGCGAGGTGTCGAAGTAGGAGATGGGGATATCCAATGGAATGTTGATGGAATCGGCCAGCGCCTGCGTCGAAACGGCAAGGGTGTGGAGCCCCTCGCGGAGATAGGTGCGGTAGGAGTAGAGGTTGAGCTGGATGGCGTAGTCGTAGTAGTCGTCATCCACATGGATGTCCTTGATGGAATCATACTTAGACGGGACCGCTCCGCTGTCGAAAACGCCGCATATGTTGAGAATTTTGTTGCTTGCAACGAGCTTTTGTCCCACGAGATCGGCGGTAGAGGAGATAGTCAAGGGAGATTCGGCGGGGTTCCCTTCCTCGTCGGTGGGATAGAACCCGAGCGCTTTGGCGCAGGAGAGGAAGTAACTGCTCACACAGATGTCGTCGTCCGATGCGGGGAGGTTTCCCGCGAGGAGTGTGAGCGGGAGCTTTCCGTTGGCAACGGTGAGGGAGCAGATCTGCGGCAGATAGTAGTAGCTGTCCTCTTTGAATTGGGGAAGGGAGAGGTTGACGGAGTAGGTGCCGATGGCGTTCTCTCCAAACTTCTGCACCTCTGCGGGAGTGAATTGGGCGGGGTGGGTCGTCGTGTAGGAGAGTTCCCCGTCGATGTAGTGCCGCTCTTCATATCGCTTGTCGAGGGTGATATACTCGTAATCGGCCGCAAGGAAGGAGTTGACGAGCACGTTGCGCTCATTGTAGAGCATCATCGTGGAGGCGAGGCCGAACATGATGAACGCGGCAACGGAGAGAAGAATGGTGAGAATGAGGCGGATGGGCTTGAGCTTGAGCCCCGACGCGCCGATCCTCATCGCCTTCAGGATGGGAAGCCGAGAGCGGATGAACTTGGTCTTTTCTCCGTCGTATTCCTTGCGTTCGACCCCTTCGGTTTCCTTAAAGTTCTCCCGCGCGCCGTCTTCGCCGATACGGTTCACGCGGCGGAAGGAAGCAATGTCGTTTTGCCCCTTGGAGATGAGCACCTCCCCGTCGCTCTCCTTCAAAAAGGCCTCGATCTCCTTGAGTGTCCTCTCGTCGAGCGTCCCGCCCCGCACCGAGAGGGTATCCTCGCCGATGCGCCTGATATTTTCGGCCACGGGCTCCGCGGCAATGTGCTCCTTGGTGACGTCGGAAACGATCTTGCCGTCCTTAAGTTCAATGATGCGGTCGCCGTACACCTCGGCGAATTCCCTGTCGTGCGAAACGACGAGGACGAGGCGGGTCAGGGAGAGCTTCTTGAGGGTATCGAATACCTGTTTGCCCGTCGCGGAATCGAGGGCTCC
>CANQUY010000068.1 GCA_947627125.1 uncultured Clostridia bacterium | reverse complement strand
GAGCGGGAAACGAGACTCGAACCCGCGACATTCACCTTGGCAAGGTGACGCTCTACCACTGAGCTATTCCCGCATAAAAAGCAATCCGCACTGTATGGTGGAAGTTATAGGGCTCGAACCTATGACCCCTTGCTTGTAAGGCAAGTGCTCTCCCAGCTGAGCTAAACTTCCGATTTGCTTGATAAATATACCATATCTAACGGAATAAATCAAGCGTTTTTATCTGTTTTCAAAAAAATTTTTCTGAAATATTTTCGGCGGCGCGGATCCGCGTTATTTTGGGCGGCGAAATTGCCCTATTAGCCCTATTTCTGCTTCTCGTAATTCATTCTCTGGAAGAACACCGCACGGCGCTGGACCCACTTCTTCATCTTGAAAAAGCGCTCGTTTCTGTCGAGGGCGCGGAGAGATGAGAGCTCCTCATCCGTCAACGAAAAATCAAAGATATCTGCGTTTTCCGCAGCATGAGTTGGATTTTTTGTGCCGGGAATGGGGAGATAGCCCTCCTCAACGTGCCACCGCAAGATGATCTGCGCGGGGGATTTTTTGTACTTTTCGGAGAGAGCCGAAACGGCCTGTTCGGCAAAGAGCCCGACGCTTCCGCTGCCGAGCGGATACCACGATTCGAGAAGGATTTCATGCTCCCTAAGATACGCTCCGAGCGTGCGTCTTTGGCAGTAAGGATGGCATTCCACTTGGTCCAGAATGGGCTTAATCGTGCAATAAGTGAGCAATTTTTCAAGATCGTCCTCGTCGAAATTGGAAACGCCGAGGAGTTTCACCTTGCCCGCCTTGACTGCCTCCTCCGCTGCGCGCCACGCCTCGTCCACCCTGCCGAAGGGCTGGTGCAGAATGAGGAGATCGAGGGTGTCAACGCCAAGACGGGAGAGCGTCGCGTCGATGGCCTTGCCCGCCTTTTTATATTTATATTCGGTGGGCCAAATTTTTGACGCTATGAGAATTTCATCGCGGGCGACGCCCGAATTTTTGACGCCCCTGCCGACGGCGCGTTCGTTCATGTAGACATTGGCGGTGTCGATGAGGCGGTAACCGCTTTGAATGGCGGCGGACACCGTCTTTTCGCAGTCGTCGGGCGTGATGCGGAATGTCCCGAGCCCGATCTTGGGGATCACCATGCCGTTTTTCAGCGGATATGTTTCGATTTTCATGCTTTGATTATAGCATAGTCCCGCTCTTTTGTCAAGGGTCCGTGCTCATTCTGTGGAAACGGGGCCACCGCTCATTCTGAGGAAGCGCGAGCGACCGAAGAATCCCATTGGGCTTACGGACTTTTGTCGGAGCGGCGTCATGCTGAGAAGGAGAGTAGAACGCAGTCTACGAGGGTTGTACCGAAGCATCTCGCCGCATTGTGTCCGTATACGCCCCGCGAGATTCTTCGGGTTAAGTTTTTATGACTGCGTTCTTTCTCCGTTTCTCAGAATGACGCGGGGCTACTTCCGTGCGTTTTATGGGATCCTTCGCTGCGCTCAGGATGAGCAGGCCTCGCTGCCCCTTTCAGGGCAAGTACCCCGAAGGGGGAAGGTGTCCCAAAACCCCTCAGTCACTGCGTGACAGCTCCCCTATGAGGGGAGCCGAGGGGCGGGCACAAAAAAACGCTCCGCGGAATGCGGAGCGGTTACATCTCAATAGACGCTTACTTGCTTCTTGTCTTTTCCCTTGCGCTCGTACTTCACGACGCCGTCCTTGAGGGCGAAGAGCGTATCATCTCCGCCGATGCCGACGTTGTTGCCGGGGTAGATCTTTGTGCCTCTCTGACGCACGAGAATGCTGCCCGCGTGCACTTCCTGCCCGTCCTGACGCTTGACGCCGAGCCGTTTCGCCTCAGAGTCGCGCCCGTTGTGGGAGGAACCGGTACCTTTTTTATGCGCGAATAAACGGATAAAAAACATTTTTCCATTCTCCTTATTTCTGAATTCCCGCGAGGAGCGAACTCCTTGCTGTTAAAGGGTGATCTTTTCGATCTTGACAGCGGTGAACGGCTGGCGATGGCCCTGCTTCTTGCGCTCGTTCTTCTTGGACTTATACTTAAAGACAATGATCTTCTTGTACTTATCCTGCGCCTGAACGGTCGCGGTCACCTTTGCGGAAGCTGCCTCTTCGCCCACTTTGACGGATTCCCCGTCCGCGAGCATCACGACGTTGAAAGTGACTTCGGCGCCGACTTCCGCGTTGAGTTTTTCAACCTTCAGGACGTCGCCCTCGGAAACTTTGTACTGCTTCCCGCCGTTTTCGATGATTGCGTACATTTTCGCTTTTACCTCCTCTTCCCGGTCTCGCAAGATATCATAGGCGGCCTGTCCTTCAAAAACAGACGCTTAAAAAGCCCGTTCTTAGCGGCTCATGGTATAATTTAGCATAGGGAGAGCAAAAAGTCAAGCGGTTTTGCATACAAACGTGCAAAAAACACAAACTTCTGCCATAAGGAGATCGATATGGAAATCAAAAAAAGTGAAGAAGTGTTGGCGGAGATCCACCGCAACTGCCAGCTGGCCCTGCAATCCATCACGGACATTCTGCCCGAAACGGAGGAAACGGAGCTCCGCGAAGAGCTGATGCGGGAGCACGAGGAGTATGAACAGTTCTGCGGAAAGGCGGCGACGCTTGCGCGGGACAAGGGCATTGAGCTCAAGAACCCCGGGCCCATCAAGAAAGCGATGATGTGGTCGAGCATCAAGATGAGCACGATGAAGGACGATTCCTCCGCGCACATTGCGGAGATGATGGTGCAGGGGACGGTGATGGGGATCACCGCGCTCAAGTCCACCCTCTCGGAGATGAGCCGCGACGAGGCGGATGAGAGCATTGAGGCGCTCGCCCGCGACCTTCTTGCCGCCGAGGAAAGGTTTGAAAAGGTGTGGAAGAGCAAGATCAAGTGAAGAGCCCCCGCTCATTCTGAGGGAGCGCCGGCGACCGAAGAATCCCCTTGGACTTACAGACTTTTGTCGGTGCGACGTCATGCTGAGAAGGAAAGTATAACGCATTCTACGGTGATCGAC
Source organism: uncultured Clostridia bacterium (assembly GCA_947627125.1). GTDB lineage: Bacteria > Bacillota > Clostridia > Christensenellales > Borkfalkiaceae > Gallimonas. The sequence continues at coordinate 6,476 of CANQUY010000068.1, read as the reverse complement.
CTAATCTCGCCGCACTTTTACGGACATTCGCCGCGAGATTCTTCGGGTTAAGTTTTTATGACTTCGTTCTTTCTCCGTTTCTCAGAATGATGCGGCGGCTGCTCCCGTGCGTTTGAGGGGATCCTTCGGGCTTCACCCTCAGGATGAGCGGGCGGCGGGCATCTGTGCCCGCCGCCCGCTCAATTTTAAATTTCACTCAATAATAGTGGTATTTCGTCGTATAAGTGCCGTTTTTTGAGATCGTGACCATGACGTCGCCGAGCTCGTCGGTGCGGTAGATGTCTGCGCCGATTGCCGCAAGACGGGTCAGCGCGCCGTCCGTGGGATGGCCGTAGGCGTTCCCCTTTCCGCAGGAGATGACCGCCGTCTTTGGGGAGAGCAACTTAAGCCACGCCTCCGACGACGACCCGCCCGAGCCGTGGTGGGAAACCTTCAGGATGTCCGTTTCCTCCAGACGGACGGCGCAGTCGCCGCTGTCGAAGATGTGTTCGCCGAGCGCGTCGCCAAGTTTTTGCTCACTTATGAGCCGATTTTCGCGTTCCGCAGAGATATCGCCGCCGAACAGCACGTTCACGCCCGCATAGCTGAAAAAGAGGACGGCGGAGCCGTCGTTCGTGCTTGTTTCATCGACGGAATAGGGAGAAATACATACGGCGTACGCCCCGCCGCGCTCAATGACGTCGTAGCGGGAGAGCGTCTTAACTTCTGCTCCCTGCGCCGCCGCGCGTTCCCCGATCTCCTCATAGATCCCGATCGAGGCGGGGAGAACGGGGAGATACACCGCCTCCGCACGCCAATCGAGCAGGATGGAGGATGCGCCGCCGCAGTGGTCGGCGTCGGCATGGGTGACCGCCAAAAAAAGCGTACTTATGTGCAGACTTTTGAGGTATTGCAGAATGTGATCGTTGTTTTCCCACGAGCCGTCGCCCGCGTCGATCACAAGGGCGGAACCGTCCGAAAATTCCACGATCTCACAGTCGCCCTGCCCCACGTCGAGAAAATGGATGCGCACTTCGCCCTCTTTCCGCTCCTCGATGCCGTAGGCGGGAAGATAGCGGCGGAAAGGGGTGAAATAGTTCCAAATGCCGATTGCCGTGATGATACAGACGGCAATGAAAATGCCGACTGCACGCCATAAAATGCGATATAAGTTGCGTTTTTTGTATTCCTTATCGGTCATGATCTTCTTTGGAATTGCGGGTGTTCAGAGCGAAGGGCGGGCGGGGCGGGAGGGGGCGTAACTGCATTCAGGCGGCCCCGCGTCATTCTGAGAAACAGAGTAGGACGAAAGGACGGGGACTAACCCGAAGAATCTCGCGGGGCGGTGTTGATGGTGCGGCGAGATGCTTCGGTTCAATCACCGTAGACTACGTTATACTCCCCTTCTCAGCATGACGCCGCCATGGGCTCCCGTGCGTTTTACGAGATCCTCTCGGCTACGCTCAGGGGCAGGATGAGCGGGGGCGCACAGATTCAATAGAGCAGTTGGGCGGTGGGGGGAAGGGTGAGGACGGGGGCGTTGTCGCCGCGGAGGGTGAATTGCTCCTCGTGATAGGTGCGGTGGCCGATGAGATACACCCGCTTTCCCTTCCAGCTTCCCTCTGCGTCCTTGGTAAAATACCCCTCCGACAAGATCTTCTCCATCAGGTCCATGTTGAGTTCGACAATGACGGATCTGTACCCTTCCGCAAATTTATCAATGATATCGCTGCGGAGGCGCATGGCCATGTAGAGGTCGGAGAGCACAAATCCCTCCCGCGTGCAGTGCGGACAGGGTTTGAGCAGAAAGGACTGCAATTCGTTGTTCGTCCGCTTCCGCGTGAAGAGGGCGACGCAGAGTTCGCTCATGGGGAACGCCCTGCATTTGGAACGGTCCTCCGAGAGGGCCCTCCCAAGCTCCGCGTCAACGGCGAGGCGGTGTTCCTCCTCCGCCATGTCAATGAAATCCACGGCGACGATGCCGCCGATATTTCTGAGCCGCACCTGCCGCGCGATCTCCCTTGCGGCAATGAGATTGGTGTTGAAAACTGTGCTTTCGAGGTCCGCATCCCCCGTATATTTGGCCGTATTGACGTCGATGACGGTCATGGCTTCGGTGGCGTCAATGACGAGCGTGCCGCCGTTCTCGAGCGGGACTTCCGTCTTGGAGAGCTCATAGATCTGTTCGGAGAGGCCGAATTCGGAGAACATGCTCCGCTCTCCCGTATGGAGAAAGACCTTTTTCTCCCCCACGTCGCCGCGCATCCTTGCGAGGTGCAGGACCCGTTCATACAGTTCCCTGTCCCCCACATAGATCCCCTCGACGCCGCCCAAGGAATCCCGCATGACTTTGACGGGGAGGGCCCACTCGTGGTAGACCGCCGCCCCCACGGGAGCCGTCTTTGCTGCCTCTAAAACGGAGCGATAGATGCGCTTTAAATATTCCGATTCCGTCTTTAAGTGCCGCTTTGTGACCGTTTCCGCCGCCGTCCGCACAATAAATCCCTGCCCGACCTCACGGAGCTTATCGGCCTCCTTCAAAAGAGCCTCGCGCGAGGCGGGATCGACGATCTTCCGCGAGATCCCCAAAAAGTCGGTATTCGGCAGATATATGAGCGTTTTTCCGACGATGGAGAGCCCGCAGGTGACCCGTGCGCCCTTGTTTCCGCGGGGGAGTTTGGTGACCTGCACCAAGATCTCGTCCCCCTCCTTGAGCTCCCGCTTTGCCGCAGAACCCGCGTAGCCGTCGTAGGAGCTGAGCTGCGAGGGGCCCTCGTCGAGGGGGAGATAGCAGTTGCGCTCCATGCCGCAATTCACAAACGCCGCCTGCATGCCGGGGACGACGTTCATCACCTTTCCCTTATAGATATTGCCGAGGAGGTCCCCCTCCTTGTCCCTTTCGACGCCGACTTCAACGATCTTTCTGTCCTCGGTGTAGATGACCATCTGTGTGCCGCAGAAGCAGTCGAAAAACCATTCTTTTTTCTTTTCCTTCTTCACGATCTGTGCTCCGACGCGTATTCCACAGTCGATTGTATCATAAGCGAGCGATTTTTTCAAGACTTTTTGAATATTTTACGGGGCGAATGCGCCGAGCGGCAGGGAATAGTCCCCCTTTTCGAGCGCGCGCAAAAACTCCTCCTCGGTGAGCTCGGCATAGAAGCCGTTCTCGTCGAAGAGAAGGAGGGTGAGATATCTGTCCTCCCGCAGGAAGCGGAGGGCCTCGGAGAGCTTCATCTCCGCAGAAACGGCGACGCGCCACTCGGGGATCCCGCGGCGGAAGTCCCTCTCCCGCGAGAGGGAAATGCGGCGGTACTCCCCTCCCCCGAACGCCCCGACGGCGAGAAGAAGGGAGAAGGGCAGGGCCGTCCAGCTCGGCTCCGAAAAGCAGGTATAGATGAAATATCCGAGCACACCCAAGGAGATGAGGAGGGTAAAAATTCGGCAGATATGTAACGATTTCCGCGCTCCCAAGGGGCGGAGGAGGAGATGCAGAGCTCTGCCGCCGTCGAGCGGCCACGCGGGCAGAAGGTTCACAAAAAAGAGCGAAAAGGAAACCCATGCCGCCGTGTCCGTATAGGGGTACGTTTCGGGGTAGAGCCACCACAGGGCGACGAAGAAAAGGCCCGTCATGGCGTTCACGAGAGGCCCCGCGAGGAGCACGCAGAGCTCTGCCTTCCGCGAGATCCCCGCAAGGTCCCCCTTCACGACGGCCCCGTAGGGCATCAAGACGATTTTGTTGAGTTCAAAGCCGTACCTTCTCGCGACAAACGCGTGGGCGCATTCATGCTCGAGCGCGGCGAGGATCGCGGAGAGGAACAGAAGAAGGGATCCCGTGCAAGCCGACAGGATCCCCACCGCGACGCAGAGCGGGTGAACGCTCAGCCGAAATTTATGCCCATGCAAGGGTGTTTTCCGCAACGGTATAGTTGGTGAGCAGGCTCCCGTCCGAATAGAACATCACGCGCACCTGCCCCTCTCCGTCCGAATAGGCGAGCGGGACATTGCTCTTGACGTTCTGGCCGACCGTGAAGTACACGTCGTCGAGCCCGCTGATGATAGTGGAGAAGGAATCGGAGTGTCTGAGTTCCACCGTGTAGCCGCTCGCGCTGTCGCCGTTGACAGAGGAGAGAGTTCCCTCGCAGGGAGCATAGACGGAGCACTTCGCCGTGAAAGAAAGCACGCCTGTATCCGAAACGGCGAGCTCGACCTCTTCAAACTCATTGACAATGGGAGAGAGGGTGAAGTCCTGATAGGTGCGCGTATCGGTCGCAGGTTCGGAGTTTCCCTGAAAAAGACTGCGGACAAAGGTATTGATCGCGCTTGCGGGCATGAAAATGTTGGTGAGGAAGATGGCGGCGCACAGACCGCAGACGGCGGCAAATTCGGCGAAGAGAAGCTTTTTCGCCCTCTTGCTCTTCTTGCTCTCCGTCTTGCCCTCCCGCTCGATGGGCGTGCTCTCGGCATAGAGGGGGTCGTCGTAGTTCTCCTGCATGCGGTCATTGACCTTCTCCACGACCTGATCTCTGAGTTCGGTGTCGCTCTCCTGTCTTCTGCGTTTTTCCTTGTGTGAAACCGTCACTGTTTCCACAGGGATCTCGAGCATTTCGGCATAGCTCAATTCTTCGTTCATGATACACCTCTTTTTGGGATTATTTCGGCTTTTCCCGCCGTAGCAATCATAATGTATGCCGAAAAAGACGAGATTAGAAGAAAAAATCCCTGTCGAATCCGCACGACAGGGCAGGAATGTTGATGAATTTGGCGGGGCGGAGTGGTGCACGACTGCAAGCCTTCCCCTTGGGGGGAAGGTGGCACGGCTGCCCTTGCCGTGACGGATGAGGGGAGAATAAAGTGGACACAATCATAATGTCCCCGCCCCCTACCCCCCTCCCCAAGGAGGGGGCAACCCCCTCATCCCGAGCGAAGCGAGGGGATCTCGTAAACTTACGGACTTCCGTTCTTAGAGCGAGATTCTCTCGCCCCTTCGGGGCTCGGAATGAGGACATGTGCTCCCGTGCGTTTTATGGGATCCTTCCCCCTTCGACTTCGAGGTCAGGATGAGCGGTTGGCGCAATTTATCACTGTGGCGGCGGCGAAGAGAGTTTCCTCCTCCGTCGTTTCGCGGCCGAAGGAAAAGCGCACGCCCCGCTGCGCCTCCTCCCCGCTCCGCCCCATCGCCAGCATGACGTGCGAGGGCAGGGACGCATGCGCGGAACAGGCGGCTCCCCCCGAAGCGGCAACGCCGTTCAGATCGAGAAGGGTCAAAAAGGCATCTCCCCCCTCTCTGAATGTGAGGTGGGAAATGTTGGGCGCACGCCTTTCCCCGTCCACCTTCACGCCGTCCTTGAGAACGGCCGTCACCTTGGCCTCGAAGAGATCGCGCAATCTCCCCGTGTGTGCGCAGAACTTTTCCCGTTCGGCTTGGGCAAGTTCCAGCGCACGCGCAAAGCCGACGATCCCCGCCACGTTGAGGGTCCCCCCGCGGAGGCCGCGTTCCTGCTCCCCGCCGACGATGAGGGGCTTTATCGGCGCTCCCTTCTTCACGACGAGCGCACCCACTCCCTTGGGCCCGCCGATCTTGTGGGCGGAGAGGGAAATGGCGTCGGCAGATTTCAGAATTTCTTTTAAATCGAAAGTGGCCGCCGCCTGCACGCAGTCCGAAAAGAAGAGGGCTCCCCTTGCATGGGCGAATGCGGCGAGCCGTTCGACGGGCTGAATGCAACCCGTTTCATTGTTGACGGCCATGACGCAAACGAGAGAGAAGTTCTCGGACATGGTACCGTCAAAATCCGTCGGAACGGTCCCGTTCGCCGAAATCGGACATGGTATGGCCATTTTGCATTTGCGGAGGGGGATCGCGGACATGGTGGCCGCATGTTCGATGGGAGAGTAGAGAATGTCCCCCTCGCCAAGACAGCGCACCGCCCAGTTGTCCGCCTCCGTGCCGCCCGCCGTAAAGTAGACCTCATTGGGCTTCACACCGAGGACGGAAGCGATCCTGTCCCTTGCGTCGGTGACGGCATGGGCCGCCCTTCTTCCGAATGCATGGAGGGAGTCGGGATTGCCGAAATTTTCCTTGAGATACGGCAGCATGGCGGCGAGGACTTCCTCTCTCACGGGCGACGTCGCCGCATAGTCGAGATACACATTCATGCTTCCATTATACCGCATCGCTTTGCGCTTGTCAACGGTGAAAGCGGTTGTACGTGGAGGGAACGCGAGCCTTCCCCTTGGGACCCTTGCCGAGAACGCGAGCCCGTAGCGGCGTCATGCTGAGAAGGAGAGTGGGACGCAGTCTACGAAAGCCGTACCGAAGCATCTCGCCGCACTGTGTCCGTTTACGCCCCGCGAGATTCTTCGGGTTAGTTCCCATTCTCTCCTCCTTCTTGCGTTCTCAGAATGACGCGGGGCTGCTTCCGTTGACTGTGTTGTGCTCCCGTTCTCAGCATGACGCCGCAATTAGCTCCCGTCGGTCTACGAGATTCGCTCGCCCC
>CANQUY010000067.1 GCA_947627125.1 uncultured Clostridia bacterium | reverse complement strand
CCTCATCCCGAGCGTAGCTTCTCCCCTCATCCCGAGCGTAGCGAGCGGATCTCGTAGACCAACGGACCCAGCCCCGCGTCATTCTGAGAACGAAAGTGGGACGAGAGGACGGGACTTAACCCGAAGAATCTCGCGGGGTGTATACGGACTACTTTGCGGCGAGATGCTTCGGTACGGCTTTCATTGACTACGTTCATACTCTCCCTCTCAGCATGACGCCGCCACACACGGGCTTCCGTGCGTTTTATGGGATCCACTCGCTGCGCTCGGGATGAGGACGGGGTGGCATGGGCGACGGGGGTTGAAGCACGGGCTTCCGTGCGTTTTATGGGATCCTTCGCTGCGCTACTTCGCGCCAAGGGCGGCGCTCGTGCCGCGCTTAGATACAAATAGAATGCGCGCGGGGCAGAATGAGTGGGCTGGGCACGAGGACACAGGCGGGGGCGGGGCGGGTATTTATAAAATTGTTGACATTGATGAAAAATCTCACGGCAGACGAGCTCGCTTTCAAAATGAACCATATCAAGGCGGAGCCCAACACCCGTTTCGAGATCAAGCCCTTCTTCTCCCGCCGCATTCAGGGCGTGAACGAAACGCCGCTCATCCATATTGTGACGCTCGAGTGCAAGATCCAGTCCACGGACGAAAGTCCCAAGCCCTTCGACCTGCTCGTCCGTCTTGTCGGCGTGTTTGAAGTCAAGGACATGAAAACGGATGAGGACAGGCGCATTTTTGCCGTTAACGCGACGGAAACGATGTTCCCCTATCTCCGCGCCGCCATTACGAATCTCACGGCCGACGCGCTCATTCCGCCCATTGTGCTCCCCGTCGTTTCGGGCGGCACGCTCTTCCCCGAGGACAGGGGCCCCGCGGGCTACACCATCAACTTCGACCCCACGACCATTAACTGAAAAATTTGCAACTTATGTGACGAAAAACGCCCTTTTCGGGGGCGTTTTTTGAATTGAAAATTTAAAATTAAAAATGAAAAATTATGGTAGGGAGCGATTTGGAAAGGCTGTTGCGCGGCGTCATGCTGAGAACGGGAGCACAACGTAATCTACGGGGGGTGTACTCATCTCGCCGCATGCTTTACAGACATTCGCCGCGAGATTCTTCGGGTTAAGTCATTTTGACTTCGTTCTTTCTCCGTTTCTCAGAATGACGCGGCGGACCCTGCTCCCGTCGTTGCGGCGTCATGCTGAGAACGGGAGCACAACGTAATCTACGGGGGCCGTACTCATCTCGCCGCACGCTTTACGGACATTCGCCGCGAGATTCTTCGGGTTAAGTCATTTTGACTTCGTTCATTTTCCGTTTCTCAGAATGACGCGGCGGATTAAGTCCCGTCCTCTCGTCCTTCTTGCGTTCTCAGAATGACGCGGAACTGCTCCCGTGCGTTTTATGGGATCCCCTCGCTTCGCTCAGGATGAGCGGGAGGCGGGGACATAGACTTCGTTTGAGGGGATCCTTCGCTACGCTCAGGATGAGCGGACCCACAATTTTTAATTTTTCTATTGATTTTTCTCCGAAAATTTGTTATACTATATCGCTATCTCAATGCGGGAGAATATCTATGGAAGAAAACAACAGCGGCAATACGCCCGAAAACGGAACTGCCCCGAAAAAAGGCTTTTTCGGAAAAATCGACGAATTTTTCTCGATCACCGCGAGCGGGTCCTCCTTCAAGACGGAGATCATTGCGGGGCTCACCACCTTCATGGCAATGGTGTACGCCCTCCTCGTCGTGCCCGGAATGTACGGCGGGCGGGACGTTTCCTTCGGCGCAGTGTATATCGCCACCGCGCTCGGGGCGATCATCGGCACCATCATCATGGCGTTTCTTGCGAAAATGCCGCTCGCGCAGGCCTCTGGCCTCGGGGCGACGGCCTATATCACGGGAACCCTCATGGGGAGCGACATGGGCCTTTCCTTTGCGAATGCAATGGTGTTCGTCCTGCTCGACGGCGCACTCTTTGTGCTCCTCACCGCAACGGGGCTCAGAAATAAGATCCTTGCGGGGATCCCCGCCGAAGTCAAGATCACCATTCCCGTCGGAATCGGCATGTTCATTGCCTTTATCGGCTTCAACAATGCGGGCCTCGTTTCCCTGAGCGAGGGGAGCATCCGCTTTGCCTCCTTCAACGTACTCGGCGATAAATTCAGCTATACGGCCGCCATGGGCGCGCTTGTTGCCCTGCTCGGCGTTATCGCCATTGCCATCCTTGCGAAAAAGGACGTCAAGGGCTCCATTCTGTGGGGAATGCTCGGCGCGGCGGGGCTCTATTACGCCCTCATCGGCCTCGGCTGTATCTGGGATCCGAATTGCCGCTCGGTATTCACAAGCATTTCGGAAGGGTTTGAAAGTCCCTTTACGGCGTTCGGCGAATGGGGCAGGGAGTCCGTCGGGCAGGTGTTTGTGAAGGGGTTCGATTTCTCAGATTATCTCGCGGAAAACGGCGCGGGAGCCTTGGCCCTTCTCATCGTCACGGCGGCGCTGTCGCTGTGCATGGTGGATATGTTCGATACCCTCGGCACCCTCTACGGGGCATGTTCCAAGGGGGACCTTCTCGATGACAATGGCGATCCCATCCGCCTCGGCAAGTGCCTCATGTCCAACGCCGTGGCGACCGTCGGGGGCGCGATCCTGGGCGCTTCCACCGTTGCGACCTATGTGGAATCCTCCTCGGGCGTGGCTGCGGGGGGAAAGACGGGGTTCGCCTCCATCATTACGGGTCTGTGCTTTATCGTGGCAATGTTCCTGTCGCCGATCGCCAAGCTCATTCCCTCGGCCGCGACGTCCGCCGCGCTCATTTGGGTGGGGGTACTCATGATGTCCTCCGTCACAAAGGTCGATTGGAGCGATCCCGCGTTCGCCCTGCCCGCCTTCCTCACGATCGCGGTGATGGCGTTCGGATACTCCATTACGAGCGGCATCGGCGTGGGGATCCTCTCCTGCGTGCTCGTGAAGGTGTGCACGGGGAAAATCAGGGAGGTTTCCGTCGTGACATGGATCATTGCCGCCCTCTTCCTCGCAATGTTTGTGTTGACGAATTGATCCGCCTCTCATTCTGAGGGCGTAGCCCCGCCTCGCTTCCCCTCTTAGGGGAAGTACCCGCGTAGCGGGGGATGGGGTTCAAACCCCTCAGTCACGGCAAGGACAGCCGTGACAGCTCCCCTACAAGGGGAACCGAGGGCGGGCGGCGTCATGCTGAGAACGGGAGAAATAGCAGTCCACGATAGCCGTGCCGAAGCATCTCGCCGCATAATCGCGTAATCGCCCCACGAGTGCGGCGTCATGCTGAGAAGGAGAGAAATACGCAGTCCGCGATAGACGTACCGAAGCATCTCGCCGCACCAACAACACCGCCCCGCGAGATTCTTCGGGTTAGTTCCCGTCCTCTCGTCCTGCTCCCGTTCTCAGAATGACGCGGGGTCAGTTCCTCATTCCGAGCCCCGCAAGGGGCGAGAGAATCCCGCTTTAAGAACGGACCGCCGTGCGTTTTATGGGATCCTTCGCTACGCTCAGGATGAGCGAGGGGGCAGGATGAGCGCGCGAGGCAGAATGAACGGGCTAAGCGGAATAAAAAAAAACGGAACAAGATGCAATATCTCCCCGCGGGGTACACTGCGGGGAGATTATTTTTAATATAGTTCATCGCGAATACCAAGCCAAAAATCGGCCGATATCTCATATGCGCTTGACATTTGCTTCAAATTATCGTACCCGGGTTTCGCTTTCCCCTTGAGCCACTCGCTGATCTGTCCCTGCTTTACGCCGATTTTCAATGCAAATTCCGTCTGCGTGATGCTATTTTCAACAAGAAAATTTCTTAATATGTCCTTAAATTCACGCTCCATAAAAATATTATATAGAAATTTCTATAAATTTCCTTGACATATAGAAAATTCTATGTTATGATCGTGATATAGAAAATTCTATAAGGAGAACAATATGTCAACGAATGAAAAACCGATCGATTATGTCGTAGAAGATGAGGAGATACAGAAAAAATGCCGTGAAATTGTACTTAATGGACTAAAAAATTATGCCGCGGGCGATGATTACAAACTTCTTGCGCAAAACGATCCTACGCTTGCGGCTGCCCTCGTAAAGCCGGATCTGCCCCTGAAATTCGGCGCGGCCCCTCTCATACAGGTACTTAAATTCACGGGGCTTGCGTGGGGCGAAAGGTATCATTACACTTCCGACAATACGCGATGGGTCGATGCAAAGATTCGCATGCCCTTTGAAACGGAACCGAAATTCTATTTACTAAATCATAAAAATGTATCCCAATCGACCCTGTTGACCGCCATGCGATTTTTTGGATTCTTTGATGAGGGGATCCGCCAATCGGATATCGTCATTCCCACAGAAAAGAATCTGAAAAAAATTCTGAAAGACGCAGGAGAAAAAGCGTTAGATAAGACGGTAGAAGGTTGGAGCGGGTATTTTACTTCTCTCGAACGCAACACGGATGGAGAAACGATTCAATGTAGCGACAAAAAAATCTTATACGTCAACCCCGTTTATATAACGGTTCCCGATGAAAAAGACCCGAAAAAGAGAAAAGAAGTGGAAATCGGCTACATCGGAACAAAGGAATCGATCGAATTTTATCCCTATTCGCTCGGACAAAGTGCAAAGGATAAGGTAGCTGCGGCGAAGCGCAAGAAAAAAATCATAAAGAGCGTTTTTTCCACGCTCATTGCATTGGGCATCGCCACCGCCATTATATTGTTTTTTGTTTTGAAATAGAGCAGATTTTAAAAAAGGTCTGAAGAAATCCCCACCCCCCTACCCAAGGAGGGGGTGGGGTAGGGGGGTACGGTGGGCGCCTCGCTTCCCCTCTTAGGGGAAGTACCCGCGCAGCGGGGGATAGGGTTCAAAACCCCTCAGTCACGGCAAGGACAGCCGTGACAGCTCCCCTACGAGGGGAGCCGAGGGCGGGCGGCGTCATGCTGAGAACGGTAGTACAACGCAGTCCACGGAACCCGAATCGAAGCATCTCGCCGCACAATCGCGTAATCGCCCCACGAGTGGCGGCGTCATGCTGAGAACGGGAGAAGGACGCAGTCTACGATAGACGTACCGAAACATCTCGCCGCACCAACAACACCGCCCCGCGAGTGGCGGCGTCATGCTGAGAAGGAGAGAAATACGCAGTCTACGATAGACGTACCGAAGCATCTCGCCGCACCAACAACACCGCCCCGCGAGATTCTTCGGGTTAGTTTCCGTTCTCTCGTCCTGCTCCCGTTCTCAGAATGACGCGGGGTCAGTCCCTCATTCCGAGCCCCGCAAGGGGCGAGAGAATCCCGCTTTAAGAACTGACCGCCGTGCGTTTGAGGGGATCCTTCGCTACGCTCAGGATGAGCGGGCGGCGGGCACAAATGCCCGCCGCCCGCTCAATTTTTAATTTTTAATTTTGAATTTTTTTATAGCGTGTTTTCTTCCAAAAAGTTCAAGATCGTGCCCCACTTCGTTTCACGGTTTTCACGCTCGTTTAAAAACTCGTGACGGCCGTTTTCAAACAGGACGATCGAAACATTCTCCATGCCCGCCCGCTCCGTATAGAACTCGTAGAGCTTCTTCACGCCCGCACCCATGTCGCCGACGGGGTCCTTCTCTCCCGATACGAGGAGGAGCGGCAGATCCTTGGGAAGGCCTTGGATATACTTCTTGGTGTAGAGGGACTTGAGCCCCTTGAAAAAGTCGCGGTAAAAGCGGCACGAACAGGTGTACCCCGAGAGCGGGTCCTCTGCGTACATTTTGTTGTTTTCGGGGTCGTTTGAAAGCCACTGCCCGTCCTCAAACTGTTTGGAATATGCCCCGAAGGAGAGCTTTTCGATGAGCTTTGCGGGCTTCTTCGCCCCCTTCAGATGGGACACGAAAGAGCCGAGATATACTTCAAAATCCTTTTTATAGTTGCTCCCGCCGAGGATCGCGCCGTCCACCTTCATGCCGAAATCGGAGAGATACCGCTGGGTCAGGAAGGAGCCGTATGAGAAACCGAAGATGAAGTACTTGAGCCCCGGGAAGGTCTTTTTATAGAAATCGGTCAGCATGCCCTCATCGCGCTCGGTGTCGAAAAACATGTTGCCGTCGCAGTAGCCGAGGGTGTCCCGATCGGTATAGCCGTGGCCGCGGTGGTCGTCCGCGACGACGATATAGCCCCGCTCGTTCAAAAATTTTGCGAATGCGTCGTACCGTTCGCTGTGCTCCGTCATGCCGTGGACGATCTGCACGACGGCCTTGGGAGCCTTCACCTCCGTCCACTCGCGGACGAAGATGTCCTTACCGTCAAAACTTTTGAAAATCATGATTTGCTCCTTTTTTTGTATTATAGCACAAATTTGCGGAATTTCAACACTTTTGCGGAAATTTCTCCCTGTTCCTCCATTTTTCCACCTCTTGTCTTTGGCGGCGGGGTATGATAAAATGAGCTTAAATTGAAACATAAGAACGGTGAATTTTATGAAAAAGAGGCTTGCGTGGGCCCTGACCTTGGCCCTGCTCCTTGCGCCCTTTTCGGCCTGCGGCGTCAATGCGGAACACGGCGGGTCCGCGCAGACTGCGGACTTCCCCGCTCCCTCCGAAGAAACGGTTCCGCCCGTGGAATCGGTTCCGCCCGAGGGAGAAGTTCCAACAGAAGAAACCCCGAAAATCCAAAAAATTCGCTACATATACGTCAAAATTGATGGGTTGAACATTCGCGCGGGCGCGGGGACGGAACACAGGATCCTCGCGCAGACGCAAAAAAATATCCTCCTCGGCGACGACGGGGAAGAGGACGGCTGGCTCAGAACGAAGTACCGCGGCAAGACGGCCTATGTGAGCAAAAACGCGCAATATGTGGGCTTTTTTTCGATGGAAGCGGGCAGTGAGAGGATCGAAAAAATCATCTCGGAGGGGGTCGCCCTTCTCGGCACGCCCTATGTGTATGGCGCGGTGCGGCTGCACGACGGCAAGGGGCGCATGTTGAAGGGATTCACGACGGATGCGTTCGATTGTTCCTCGCTCATGCAGTACATTTTTTACCGCGGGGCGGGGATCGTGCTCGACGTGACGACGCGCACACAAGTTCTGCAGGGATTGGAAGTTCCCCGCAGTGACATTCGGCGCGGCGACCTGCTCTTCTTTACGAATGCCTCGCGGCGGAACAGAACGGGGATCGAGCGGATCGGCCACGTCGCCCTGTATCTTGGCGAAAATTACATTCTACACACGGCCTCCGACTTTGCGAAGATCGAGGAGATCTCCCCCGCGCGCTGGGAGAATTTTATCACGGCCCGCCGCATGACGGCATGAGGCGATGGTTCGGCTGCGCTCACCATGACGTGATCAGAACGGCGGGGCGGGACGGCGCACCGACCGCTCATTCTGAGGGAACGCAAGCGACCGAAGGGCCTTGAACGAAGTCCGAGCGTTCATTCAGAGCGTAGCGAAGAATCCCATTGAACCAATGGACTCCCGTACCGCCGCGTCATTCTGAGAAACGGAGCAGGAACGAAGTCATAAAGAACTAACCCGAAGAATCTCGCGGCGAATGTTTGTAAAGTATGCGGCGAGATGCTTCGGTTCGGGTTCCGTAGACTGCGTTGTACTCCCGTTCTCAGCATGACGCCGCTATGAGCTTCCGTTGGTTTTATGGGATCCTTCCCCTTCGGCTACGCTCAGGGTCAGGATGAGCGGGCAGGGCGCGATGAGCAGCCGCTTCCGTGCGTTTTATGGGATGGTTCGACTGCGCTCACCATGACGTGATCAGAACGGCGGGGCAGGGCGCAATGAGCGGGGCATTCATTACAAAATGCCGTTTTCGTGCAATATGTTGCTCAAAATTCCGAGAGAGGCGGGGGAAAGGGTTTCGCCGCGGACGCCCTCTCTGACGCCCGCAAGGGCAAGCAGTTCCTTCGCGCGCTCGCGGGGAATGCGCAGAGCGTTCATCAGATTGTTCTCGAGCGTCTTTCTCCGCGACAGAAAGGCGATCTTGACCGTTTCGCGGAAGGCCCTCTCGCTCTCCACCTCAAACCCGCCCCCGAAATCGATGCGCACGACGGCGGAATCCACGTTCGGACGGGGGTAAAACATCGTCCGCGGGACCTTTCGGAGGACCCTGCACGTCCCCCTGTGGGCAATGGCGGCCGTGATCGCGCCGTAGTCGGGCGTGTTCTCCTTGGCGGAAAAGCGGGCGGCGACCTCCTCCTGCACCATGACCGTGACCCTTTGGCAGAGCTTTGCCTCCTCCAGAAAGCGGAGAAGGACGGGCGTCGTCACATAGTAGGGCAAATTCGCGCAGACGGCATAGGGGCCCAAGGAGCTCTCGAGAGCCGTAAGGTCCGCCCTCATGAAATCGCCGAACACGACCTCCGTATTCTCACAGCCCGCAAGCGTTTCGGAGAGAACGGGGGCGAGAGAGCGGTCGATTTCGTAAGATATGACGCGGTTTGCGGCCTTGGAGAGCGCGCGCGTGAGCGCACCCGCGCCCGTGCCGATCTCGAGGACGGACGTCGTTTTGTCGATACCGGCGTCCCGCACGATGGCCTCGAGAAGGTTCGGATCGGCGATAAAGTTCTGCCCGAACTTTTTTTTGAACGCGAAGCCGTTTTTTTTGAGAATTTCGGAAACTTCTTCCATGCTTTTCCTCACATAAGTTGCGGATTTTGCCGCAAAATGAAATCGAGGGGACTGCCCTCCCAACAAATGACACAGGGAGCCGAAAAGGCTCCTTACTTTATTCGATCATGGGTCGCACACGGAGCGGAATTTGCAACATATGTGCGATTTTTTTGCATTTTTCCACCTTCTCCGCGCCGATGCAGTCCACGACGGAGAACCACACATTGAGCCCCTCTTTTTTGCAGTTTTCGGCAAAGTGCAACATGCCCTCAAAGGCGTTTTCGACGAGCGGACGGCAGATTTCGCGGTACTCCTCTTCCTCGGGGGCGTTCAACGAAACGTTGATGCCGTCGAGCCTGCCCCTGAGGTCGGGCGCAATGTTTCTACCCGCGAGAATGGACCCGTGGCCGTTGGTGTTGAGGCGGGTCTTTCCGCCCATTTCATGGATCTTATCGCACAAAAAGAGCATGTCGTCAAGGCGGCAGGTAGGTTCCCCAAAGCCGCAAAAGACGATCTCGTCGTACCGCTTGGGGTCGCCGATCTCAAGAAGGACTTGCTCTTTCGTGGGCTCGGGGCCCTTCAGCCAGAGCGAATAGCCCTCATAGGTTTCCTTGCCGTTGCGCACGCAGAACGTGCAGCGGTTGGTGCAGCGGTTGGTGAGGTTGATATACAGATTGTTGCCGATTTGATAGGTGTAGGTATCTGACATAGAATTAAATATTGAGCGCTCGCGCTCATTCTGAGGGAGCGCCAGCGACCGAAGAATCCCCTCAAACGAAGTCCGTTGGTTTTATGGGATCCTTCGCTGCGCTCAGGATGAGCGAGCAGGGCAGGGTGACGCGATTGGGACGCCTGGGCAGGAGAATGCAG
>CANQUY010000066.1 GCA_947627125.1 uncultured Clostridia bacterium | reverse complement strand
CTCTCGACAATGCTCTGAGCGTCACGCTCTCTAAGGGCAGCTCCTTCGACGTAGAAACAGAGGGTTATACGGAAGTTTTGCCCTATGTGATGGGCGTCTATGAGCTCGTTCAAGGCGGGAAGATCGACATTGCTCTCAGCTATAAGAATGCAGAGGCGGGGGTAGAACTCGGCGGGGATATCCTGCTCGGCACGGAGCCCGTTGTGGCCGTTGCAAATCTTGATCTCACCTACGGCAATGTTACGAAGGAACTCACCGTTACATATAAGGAAAATACCGTCTATGTGCTTGTAGACGGGATCAAGTTAAAGGCCAATGTTACAGAAATTGCAACTCTTCTCGGCATTGCGGGAGAGGAAACGGGGAACCTTGAGGTCGGAGAAATTCTCGGCACAGTGCTCGGCTTGGATTTCGGAACAATTATCCCCGTACTCAAGAACGGAACCGACACGCTCGAAATTCAGCTTGCCGTTGATGAGCTCTTGAGCGGCCTCGGGGTAGACCTTTCGCTCGGCACAGTGAATGTGGAGATCGGCGAGGGCATTCGCGTCACGGCGGAGGGATTGGAAGTGACGATCTCTGCCGCGGAAGAGGCTCCCGAAATCGAAGATCTCACAGGCTATACCGAACTTGCCCCCACCGTGGAAACGGTTGTCGGACTCCTTCAAAACAACTATATCGCGGCGCAGATCAACTACGCGGGCGACCTTACGTTGGCGGGAGAGGTGAGGTTCGACATTGCGCAGCTCAAACTCGCCGCAGAGCTCGAACTCACCTATCAGGAAGCCGTCAAGGCAATCAAGGTCGGCTTTGTCAACGACGGAAATATCTATCTCGAAATCGACGGCTTAAAGATCAAAGCGGGGCTTGATGAGATTGCAGACCTTGTCGGCATGCTCGGCACGGCGCAAATGGCAGAGGCAGAGCTGACGCCCGTGGAGAAACTGCTCGAAAATCTCAGTGAGCTCGTGAGCGTCGGCACGGAGGGGAACGGCGTGAAGCTGACCCTTGCCGTGGATAAGATCTTGGAGGCGTTCGGCGTGTCGATGGAGATCGGACAGGCAGAGGCTGTCATTGCCGACGGAAAGATCTCTGTCAACGCTCTCGACAATGCTCTGAGCGTCACGCTCGAACAGGGGAGCTCCTTTGACGTAGAAACAGAGGGTTATACGGAAGTTTTGCCCTATGTGATGGGCGTCTATGAGCTCATCCAAGGCGGGAAGATCGACATTGCCCTCAGCTATAAGAATGCAGAGGCGGGAGTAGAGCTCAGCGGGAATATCCTGCTCGGCACGGAGCCCGTTGTGGCCGTTGCAAATCTTGATCTTACCTACGGCAATGTTACGAAGGAACTCACCGTTACTTATAAGGAAAATACCGTCTATGTGCTCGTAGACGGGATCAAGTTAAAGGCCAATGTTACAGAAATTGCAACTCTTCTCGGTATTGCAGGAGAGGAAACGGGGAACCTTGAGGTCGGTGAAATTCTCGGCACAGTGCTCGGGCTGGACTTCGGAACAATTATTCCCGTACTCAAGAACGGAACCGACACGCTCGAAATTCAGCTTGCCGTTGATGAGCTCTTGAGCGGCCTCGGGGTAGACCTCGGCGATTTCGCATTGGGCACCGCAAAAGTAAAGGTGCGCGGCGGCAAGCTCGAGCTTATTGCCGCGGGGGCAAAATTGACCTTCACCGAGGCCAAATCTGCGCCCAAGCCCGCAAAGAATCTCTCGAGCTATGTCGATATTCTCCCCGTCTTAAAGACGGCGGTCGGCCTCGTTCAAAACAATTTCATCTCCGCGGAAATCAACTATAAGGGCGATATTTCCGTCGCGGGGAACATTGCCCTCGACCTCGCCGCGCTCAACGTTTCCGCAACCCTCACGCTCGGCGCGGCAGGCGGGGAAAAGCTTTTCCGCTTCGGCTTCGTGCACGCCTCGAATACCGTCCTCGTGGAGGTAGACGGACTGAAGATCGGCGCAACAACGGAGGAGATCGGGGAGCTCATCGCCGCATTCACGGGCGGGAGCGCATCCTCTCTCGATCCCGTGGAAACGTTGCTCGAGAACTTGGGCTCCTTCGTCAAGATCAGGAATGACGGCAAAGCGTTTGCGGCGACGGTCGCG
Organism: uncultured Clostridia bacterium; assembly: GCA_947627125.1. Classification (GTDB taxonomy): domain Bacteria; phylum Bacillota; class Clostridia; order Christensenellales; family Borkfalkiaceae; genus Gallimonas. The sequence goes on along the minus strand of CANQUY010000066.1, from coordinate 7,737 downwards.
CTCGATGCCGTTCTGAATGCCTTTGGCATCGATCTCGGCATGGCGCTCGGGGATCTCACGCTGAGCGAGGGAGAAGATTCGCTTCAACTCTCCGCAATGAACGGTGCACTCACGGCAAAGATCGGCGCGGGCGAGCCCTTCGAGGCGGAAAATGACGGCGACTATGTGGAAGTTCTGCCCTACATTCTCGGGATCCGCGATCTCTTACAGGGCGACGGGCTGAAGATCTCTCTCAGCTATCAAAGCGGCGAAATTTCGCTTGACGGGGACCTCACGGTCGCTCTCAAGGCGGAGGAGGGCATGCCCGCCGCCGCGGCACAGCTTACTCTTTCGTACGGGAAAGCCGTCAAGGAGATCTCTGTTCTCTACCAAGACAGCGCAGTCTATCTCACCGTGGACGGGCTCAAGTTCACGGCGGACGTCGGCGAAGTCGCGTCCCTTCTCGGCGGCAGTACGCAGAGCGGGACGGAAGCGCTCCTCGGCGGGCTCCTGTCTATCGACTTCAAGACGCTCATCCCCGCCCTCAAAAACGGCGATAAGTCCCTTGAAATGAAGCTCGCGCTCGATCTTCTCGTCCAAAGCCTCGGTTTCGACCTCGGCGATTTCAGATTGGGCGAAGCGGACGTCACGGTCAGAGAGGGCGGTGTGCTTCTCTCCGTCGCAGGGCTCCGCGCAGAGGTCTTTGCGGCAGAAACTCTTCCCGCGAAAGCGAACCTCGAGGGCTATGCGGACCTCATACCGCTCATCAAAACGGCAGTCACGCTCTTCAAAGACAATACCTATCTCACCGCCGAACTCAAGGGCTCGCTCGGGGAGTTCACCCTTGCGGGCGAGATCAAGCTCAACGTTGACCCGCTGCAGATCGACGCATCCCTCACGGCGTCCTACCGCGGCGCGGAAAAGGCGTTCGGAGTTTCCTTCGTCGGCGACGGCATGATCTACCTCACCGTGGACGGCCTGCGGTTCAAGGCGGACGTCGCGGCGGCGGCAGAGCTCATCTCCTCGCTCACAGAGAGCGGCGGGAACACCGACACGGCCTCTGCGGTCGAACAGCTCCTTCAAAATCTCGGGGCCATTGTGCAGACAGAACCCGGGGACGGGGCATTCAAGGCGACGGTCGCCCTCGACGAGATATTGAGGGCCTTCAACGTCGGCCTCTCCCTCGGCGACGCGGAGATCACGGCAGACGGGACAACGCTCTCCGTTTCCGCCATGCAGGGGGCCCTCACGCTCGACGTTGCAAGGGGCAAGAGGTTCACGGTCAGCACGTTCGGCTACACCGAGATCGTAAAATATGCAAAGACGCTCCTTGCGATCTTCCGCGGCGAAACGGTGAAAGCGGACATCTCCTACGCTTCCGAAGAACTCGATCTTAGCGTCAAGGGGACGCTCAACCTCGCCCTCGGCACCATGACGGTGTATGCCGACGTCACCGTCCGCTATCAGAATATCGCTCTCGCCCTCAAGCTCTTCTATCTGCCCGAGGGGACCATCCTTGCGGAAGTCAACGGCCTCAAGGTGAAGGGGAGCGTCGATACGCTGGCGGCATTCATCACAAGCATTTTGGGAACAGAGGTCGGCATGGGAGAGATCAATTCTCCCGACCTCGAAACCTTGATCGAAACCCTTCTCACCCTGCGCTTAGACAGCTATTTCACCTTCATCGAAACGAGCGCAAACGGAAAGAGCGCACTGCACATTGCCGTCAGAGGGACGGAACTTTTGAAGGCGCTCTCCCTCGGGATCGACTTCGACCTCGGCGACCTTCTCATCACGATCTCGGAGGGGAAAGTCGACCTCTCCGTGCTCGGCGCAGATCTCACCCTCACGGCGGGGGAGGCCCTTCCCGCACTCAACGAGGGGGCGTATGCGGATATCGATCCGCTGTTGCAGACGGCCGCCTCCTTCCTCGAGAGCCGCATTCTGCAGGCGGAAGTGCACTATACGGGCGCGATCTCGGTGGACGGCACGGTGTATTTCTCCTTCGAGGATCCGTCCGCGCTCAAGCTCTCCGCCCTCCTCACGGTCACCGCGGAAGGGCAGACAAAGCCCGTTCGTGTGTCCTATATCGGCGACGGTGCACTCTATCTCAACCTCGACGGTGTGAAAGTCAAGGCGGGGCTCGATGAGATCGGCGAATTCGTCGGGCTCTTCACGGGAAGCGGAACGGGCGGCCTCTCCTCCTTGCCCGCAGATCTTCTCGGCAGTCTTGGCGAACTCATCACGGACGCAAAGACGGAACAGGGCAAGTTTACCGCCACGCTCGCGCTCGGCAGGCTTCTCTCCGCCCTCGGCCTCGATCTTGAGATCGGGAATGTACAGCTCTCCGCTGCGGACGGCGAGATCGGCATCTCCGCCCTTGACGGAGCCCTCAATGCGACGGTCACGGCGGGAGAACCGTTCGCGACGGACACCCGCGGCTATACGGAGGTCATGCCCTACGTTATCGGCCTCTATGGCCTCTTCCAAAATCAATATCTCGATCTCAATGTCGATTACGCGAGCGAGAAGGCAAACCTCTCCGTCACGGGCAATGTCAGTATCGACATTCGGAACCTCTGTATCGTTGCAGATCTTGACGTGAGTTACGGTTCTGCCGCGAAGAAAGTTTCCGTCGTCTATCGCGAAAACGAAGTCTATGTGATACTTGACGATATCAAACTCAAGGCAAACGTCGAGGATATCGCTGCATTTGCACAGCAATTCACGGAGAGCGGGGAGGAGGAACTCTCCCTCCTCGGCAAGATCCTGAGCCTCAGATTCGGCGACGTCATTGCGCTCTTCTCGGCGGGGGAAAATGCCCTCGGGCTGCAGATCGCGGCGGATGAACTGTTGGGAGCGCTCGGCATGGATCTCTCGCTCGGCACGGTGCAGATGACGGTCAAAGGGGACGGCATTTCGCTCTCCGTCGCGGGCGCAACGCTTGACCTTGCCAAGGGCGAGGGCGCGGCGCTTCCCGATCTCGACGAATGCGTGGACGTCATGTCCGCCGTCAATGCCGTGTACGACATGGTGAAGGTAGGCTATCTCCATGCGGAAGTCAATTACAAAGGCGAATTCACCCTCGCGGGCAATATTGATTTCGATATCAATGCGCTCACCGTCAAGGCCGACCTCACCCTCGGCTACGGCGAGGCTTCGCGGCGCATTCTTCTGCAATATGCGGGCGGAACGGTCTATCTCATGCTGTTCAACGATCCCGACGGTTCGGACGGCTTCAAAGTCACGGCCACTGCGGAAGAACTCAAGGCTCTCATTGCCATCTTCACCGAAAGCGGCGGGGAGAGCGGAACGGACGATCTCGAACAGCTCATCGCGGACCTCGGGAAGATCGTGGATATCGGCAATGCGGATTCCCTTCTCGACGTCGACATTTTGCTCGACGATCTCCTCGCGCTGTTCGGCGTGAAGGCTTCCCTCGGCGGCGTGCGGCTCTCCGTGGGGGAGGACGAAATTGCCCTCTCCGCCCTCAACAACGCCCTCACGGCGACGGTCAAGGCGGGCGGCACATTTGAAACCGATACCGACGGCTATTCTCTCTCCCTCGGCAGTGTTACGGAGCTCGTGCGGAAGTTCAAGGAGGCCCAGGGCATCTCCTTTGCCGACCTCACCCTCAGCTATAACGGAAACGAAATCGCCGTCTATCTCGAGAATGCGGGCATTTCGTGGGAGAATGGCTTTGCCTTCCGCGGCGACGTCGTGTTCTCCGCGCTCGGCTATCACCACACGATCTCCGTCTATGCGGATACCGCCATGGTGAAGCTCGCCTACGGCAATGTCGGAGCGAATATTGTCTTTGCCGATTTCGCAAAGATCGGGGACGCCTTCAACGCCGTCAAGAACGCGATTTTGAGCTATATCAAGGATATTTTGGAAGAAACGCCCGAGGGAGCGGAGGGCGAAATAAGCTCCGCGCTCGCCCTTGCAGAGGGCGGGGAAGCGCTCTCGGGGCTCGTCGGCGCGATCACGGAATTTGTCGGCGGATTCATGACGGAAGAGAAATTTGACTTCGCAAAGCTCCTCGGCGGGCTTAAGATCGAAAATTCGGAGGAAGAGGGCGGCCTTCTCGCCGTATCCTACAACGGGATCTCGGCGAAACTCGCGGCGGCGGAGAATACCCTTTCGGTCAAACTTTCCCTCACCCTCGACATGCCTGCGCAGGAGGGAGCGGAAGCGCAAAATATTCAACTTATAGGCGATATTACGCTCACCGCGCTCGCAAGACCTCTCCCCGCAATGCCCGAAAATGTCAACTATCTCGGCACGGACGAATTCATAGATATCATCGGCTACCTCGGTTCTGCCGTTTCCCTTCTGAACACGACCGACCTCTCGCTCACCTTCAGCGGAACGGTCACCTCTTCAGAGGAAATGTATGCCCCTCAAAACGGCGTCAAGTATAAGATCGACGCGAGCATGCAGACCCACCGCGGCAACAGCAACCTCTTCCACCTCGCTGTGGACGGAAAGAATTTCTGGATCGACAGCGACGTCTACATGCACGCCTCCATCAATATTGCGGCGCAGAACGAGGCGGACAGCAGCCTCTACATTGACGTGTACATTGTTGACGGCGCGCCCGAAAAGGACGAGAGCGGCAACGCGAAAAAGGACAACGAGCTCGACTTCTATGTCACCCTCTCGCAGTTCGGCGACGTGAATTCGACCGCGGAAACAGTTCCCGGATACAAGCCCGTCATGCTCTATGCGCCTGCGGGAGAGATCATGTCCCTTCTCTCCGCCGCCCTGCCCATGTTCGGCGTGGACGTTGAGATCCTCAACGATTACATGATCTCCAAGTATCTCTCTACCGAGAGCGTGAAGCAATTCAAGGCATTCGGCGGACTTGTTCAACCTTTGATCCAAGGCCTCCTCGGCGGAGGGGAAAGCGGAGCGGATGCCGAGGTGCAGCCCGCTGCGCTCGACGAAACCACTGAAGAGAGGGAATTCAACCTCGGCGACTATCTCGCAGGCCTCACCATCGGCGCGGAGGAGCTCAAGATCGAGCTCAATTCCAAGGGTCTTTACGGCATGAAGGGCCTTGAAAACGTCAAGGCGACGCTCACCAAGACGGCGGCGGAATTTGACGAAAACGGCCGCTTTATAGCAGATAAAATGGAGGATGGAACGGTAACTTACCGTTTCGGCCGGTTCAAAGAGCTCAACCTTCAGAACATTTACGACAAAGAGGGGATCCTCAATACCTCGCTCAGCGGTTCCATTACCTATACGCCGATCGATCCGGTCGTGCCTGAAGGCGATTACCGCAGCTTCCTCGGCGCAGACAGGCTCCTTCAGGCCCTCGCCAAGAGCGCAACGCACGGCGAGAATGAGAACAACGAGCTCATCTCGGGCGAACAGACCCCGCACCACTACGCCGTCAACAACAACTTCTATATTGACGGAACAGTCACGGCCGATCTGAATTTCATCGGGATCATAAGACTCGATGTCACCATTCAATTGATTGCAGTGTCGATTACCGTCGATGAAAACGGCGACCTCGGCATCAACCTGAGGCTTGAGTATAATGGGGCTCATTCGGGGGCAATTGTTGCCATAAACGGTACTAGCACGGTCGATATTACAATCAAGAATGGCATGGTATATATCAAGCGTGTTCAGAAATCTTATTTCAGAAATTGGGTTCTTACCGTAGAGGAAGTACCTTACGATTCGGAGAATTATATCACTCTCTACCGTGCTATGCCGCTCGATAACTTCATGAGCGATATTTTGAATCAACTCGGATTTATCCTGAATTTCAGCGATGCTCTTACCAGAGCTCTTCAGAGCGCGGGAGGAAGTTCCACGGAACCCGAACAGGTCGTTGACTTCGGCCAGCGTCTTGAAGACGTTCTCAAAGATTACACCTATACCCCCGAAGCTAAGGACGAAAACGGCAATGTTACGACGCCCGCCTCGTGGGATCTGACCCTCAACGGGGATGCGCTCGCGAAAGGAATTTTGGGCGACTTGAATATCGTTCTTTCCGAGGATAAAGACGGCTCTATCCGCGACCTCTCGGTCAAGACATCGATCGTCAGCATTATCACGGTTACCGCCTCGCTCCGTTGGCGGAATCCTTGCGGTGTCATGGAAGATGGCGCCGAGGAAAAAACGCACGACATTTCCGAAGAAGTCGGCGGTGAAGCGCACGGCATGGGCGGCATGATCGAAAAACTCAACACCGCCGACCCGACCACGGGCTGGGACGATCCCGCCACGGCCGACGTCCGCGAGGGCGCCATCTATCTCGAGGCACAGACCTTCACTGTGACCTACAAGTACTACACCTACGGCGGCGGCGCAATAGAAACGCTCGGCACGCAGGACGTCATGGTTTCCACAGGCTCCGACGGCTATACCCAAAACACGCTGTATAGCACACTTATCTATCCCGATCTTCCCGATGACGGCAAAGAGTTCTATGTGGACAACATGGATCTGCTCGGCGCAGAGGTCGGCAAGGTCCTTACCGCCGACACCTTCTACGCACAGCAGTATAAGCACATGTACACCGTCACGTTCTGGTCGGAGGAAGAGATCGGAGAGGGTTGGAACCTTGACGAGGGCGGCCTCTGGAAGTACACCTATGACATGGAATACGGCGCACAGGTCACCTTTAAGGCGAAAGGGGAAGAGTTTGCCGCAGCATACACCGTGACGAATGACGATATGCAAGAAGTCACACTTCCTCCCGAAAAGCCCGCCTATGCCGAGGGCGTGGACGTCAAGAGCCGCTGGACGGTCAACTTTAACCAAACGGGTACAGAATTCACCGTTCTCTACGAAATTGATACGGTGACATATCAATCGGTTGTCGAATTCAAGGTCGATGGCGAAACGCTCTACAATGAGTACAGCGGGCAGTTCACGGAGGACACCTACACGCTCGTCACGCCTATCGCGGAGGGCTACACCTTCCTCGGTTGGTATCAAAAGACAGACAGCGGTTGGGAGCAAGTCACAGCCGTCAATAAGGGCAAAGACGCTCCGATCGACATTACCGTCGAGGCATTGTGGATAGAGAATGGGCAAGTGACGCTTAACGCAACGAAGAAAAAAACATCGTTAGGTTTTTTGGGCACATACTACACCTATAATGCGAGTGTTGATTCAAATCAAGTCCGGAATGTACAACTGGAAGGTGAAATGGCCGGATTCCTGTCCTTCAAGTCCGCAGAATACTGTTTCGTCTTTAATAATGATTCGCAGAGTGCAAATTATAATACCTTCAGTGCATCAAATGTAGCAGACGAAAAACGGGGTAGTACAGACAATTACAACTACGCTCACGTTAAAATCCGTGCAACATATGCACTGGGCAACGAAACATTCGTATTCGAGTACGAAGTGCATGTAACCCCACAGAACGTATAAGTCATTCCACTTTTTCCAAAAGAGCGCCTGCGGGCGCTCTTTTGTATGCCTCGTCCTTTCATCGTCGGGATCCATCGGTCGCATGCGCTCCCTCTGCATGACGCGGGGCTGTTTCCGTGGGTGGCGGCGTCATGCTGAGAACGAGAGCATGAACGAAGTCTGCGAGGGCTCTACCGAAGCATCTCGCCGCGAAGAAAACCGCATACGCCCCGCGAGATTCTTCGGGTCAGCCCCCGTTCCCTCGTCCTACTCCGTTTCTCAGAATGACGCGGGGCTATTTCCGTGGGTGGCGGCGTCATGCTGAGAACGAGAGCATGAACGAAGTCTGCGAGGGCTCTACCGAAGCATCTCGCC
>CANQUY010000065.1 GCA_947627125.1 uncultured Clostridia bacterium | reverse complement strand
AACATTTCATCACAGGTGCGAAAATTCCGCCTGTTCTCCTCGTCGCCGTGCCAATATTCGGGAACAATGAGGTTGATCTGATGGCCCGACGCCGCATGTCTGTAGAATGGGGGAGCGGGCAAAACTTTCTTGACATAGCCCTTTTCGATGGGCTCGCCCGTAAAGGAATCCTCCTCGGGATAGAGATCGACGACCCGCCCGAGCTCCTCAAAATAAAGACACCAGCCGAACCAGCCGTGCTCCATCGGCGTCATGTCGGTGAGGATGGAAGTCGTCGCATTCGCCGTCGTGGCGGGGAATACGGATGTCAGCGTCTGACGGATATTTCTTTTGAGAAAAGAATCGTCCGAAAGGTTGACGTCGATAGGGTGGATCCCGAGGCCGTCCAGCAGCAAAAAGACAATATTTTTATAATCTTTTCTTAACTCATTTTCGAGAACGGGCAGGGTCGGGTGAACATTCGGACATCCCAAAAATTCCGCAAACGTAGCGGAAATATTGACAACGCTGTTGTTGAAATCAGGCTTGACAAATTTCATATATCCCGTGATTTTTATTTAAAATTATAACTAATCAATCGAGGCTAAAGGCCACGCGAGGTCAAGGGCCACGAGGAGGAATTGCTCGAAGTAGGGGGTCCACCACTGAAGGTAGCCCGCTCTCTTGGGGTGAACGGGGTCGCTCGTCGCCCACTTGTAGTAGGTGTCCGAAACGGCGGCATTGAAATCTTTGTCGTGGAAGAGGTCGATGACCCGAACGTCCACATACCTTTGCCACTTTTCGGCGATCTCAAGGACCTTGTTCACGAGCTCGCCGTAGTCGCTGCCTGACGGGTTGCCGTTGGAGCGGGGAGAATTCGCGCTCGTATCGAAAAATTCCGCACCCGAGTAGAAGTAGACGGGGCAGCCCCACGTGTCCGCGACATAGGCAATGATAAATTCAACGCCGCCGAGGGTCGTAGAGAGGTCGAAGTCGCCTTGGTCGAATTTATCGTCCCCCGCGATCTCTCCCCAATTCTTTTTCCTATCTCCCCACGCGTCGTTTGTGGAGATCTGGCAGATGAACGCGTCCACTTTTTCGGACTTGTCAAAGACCGTGCTGTTTTTGAGGCGGCTCGTATAGGAATTCTTGCCCGTGTTGTCCGTCTTGTTGTCGCAGAAAATGGTCGTGCCCGAAACGGCGTCCTTTTTGGAGATACAGCCCGTCTTGGCGGCGAGAAAGTCCGCCATGCTCTCTCCGCCCGAACTCGCCCCGTACGTCACGGAGGAGCCGAGCCAATAGATCGTCTTGCCCGCAAGAGGGCTCTCCGTGCGCTCCACATTTTTTGCATAGAAGCGCGCGTCGTTGGCGTCCACTGTCCCCGGGAGGCTCTCGTCCACCGTGTAGGCGACGGCGGGAGGGGTCTTTTCCTCTTCCTTGTTTCCGTTTCCCTCATTGCAGGCCGCGAGCATACAGCCCGAGAGCAACGCGCCGAGGGCGCAAGCCCCGATTTTTCCCCAAATTTTCATCTGTTTTCTCCTTTATGGATTGGAATTTTGCATTGTGACCTGACAGTCGCAGTACAGGTCAAAAAAGTCAAGATTGGTCGCCACACCCGCTACCGTGTTCAAAACAATGGTGTTTTTGCCCTGTTGCAGATGAATGTAGCCGAGGCCGACTGCCGTCCATGCGCCCCATTCCGTTTCACCGTTTCCGCACGCCGCGATGGGGCAAGGGGGAAGCCAAATCTTTTCCCCGTTCACAAAGAGCGCGAACCATTCCGAGAAATCGGCCGCAAAGGAGCGTTTGCTCAGGCCCATGCTGAGATACGCATCCGTTTCCTCGGCGGCATAGACGGTGAGGGTGACGAGGCGGTCGTTGCCGCCCCCTTCGACCTGTCCGAGAAAGGCCCCGCCGCTTGCCCCGGGGAGGGTGTTGTCCCACTTCATCGTATAGTGGTAATCGCAGTCCTCCGCCTCAAATCTGTGCTGTTCGGAGGCGGGGAGATCGGGCGCGGCCGACTGCCAAGCGTTTTCCGTCAGAACGTCTTTTCCGTCGCCGAATGCGGCGTTGAGATAGTTCAGCCTCGCGTAGAGCCATTGATAGAGGTGTTCCGCCGCACCCTCCTGCGTTGTAATTCTGTTCATCTCATAGGTGAGTTCGCCGTTTCCGTACAGCCTGTTTGGCCATCTTGCAAGATTTTTTTCAAAATCTGCCCCGTACGCCGCCGTTTCTTCACGGATGAGGGAGAGGGCGGTCTTAAAAACGCCGTACTTTGCAAGTTTTTCCCACTTCTCACGGACGAGCGTCCCAAAAAAGTCTGTGCGGAGGAGAACGGAGAGCCACGGGTTTTCATGGTTAGCCGCATACATGCCGTAGGCGCCGTTGGCCGTATCCCACTTGATCCCAAAGGCGGAATCGTAGTCCCACGGGGCCTCGAACACCAACCTTTTCCTGCCGTTTTCGCGCATGTCGAGGGAAATGTAGAAGCTCGACCAAGCGATATCGGGATCGCAGGAGATCTCCTGCAAAATGTAGGTATCGACGAGAGAATCGACATCGATCACGGCTTCGATCGCCTCCCGCGGCGTGCAGTCGGCAGATTCAGTCCCCGTGTAGTTGGCATTGAAGCGCAGAGCCTTGTCGCTATAGGCGGCGGCCCGCAAGATCTTGAACGCGTTCTCCGTATATGATTTCAGAAAATTGAGCTGTTCTTCGCTCTGCATGTCACTCTTTACGGTATATCCGCTTTGCCACGGGTAATAGGAGTTCCCGTTCAGTTTGGTGAGAGAGCCGCCGTAATCGACCGTAAAGGTAGGATCCCCGCCGCCGTTCGGAATGTTCTCTTCGTCCGTATAGTAGGCGTCGTACTCTATGAGATAGCCGACGTCGATGCCCGTTTCTCCGTCGTCCGCTTCAACGGCGTTCGCCCTGCCCTTTTTGGCCTCCTGTTGCTCAACGAGGAGGTATACGCCCCAATATTCGCCGTTGACCGACAGCTCCACGGTGCAGAAATCGCTGCAATAGTAGCCGTCGGAGCCGAGAATGGTCTGCCCGAGGTAGAATGCGGTGGCGTTGTTCAATGCGGAGAGGTCCTTGTAATCTGCCAAAAGAACCCAACTCTTGTACTTTTGCCCCTCGTTGAGCCCCAAGAGGTTCTGCTTTTGCTCAAATTTGATGCGGACAGGCTTCTTTTCGTACTCGAGCGTGTAATTTCCGCGGGCCTTGACCTGCGCAGAGGCGGTGAGATCGTACCCGTCGGGCCCGTCCACGCCGACCGTCGCGGCCATATATTCGATTTCGCCGTTCAGCTTGCTCTGGCGGTTCGGCACCGTGATGAAATCCTTCGAGCCGTCCGCGGTAACGATGGAGATCTTGGGAATTTCGCTGAAGATCTGCGGCCGATAGGCATATTTTGCCCTTTCCGCTTCCTCTTCGGGATCCACAGGGGGAACATCGGGCTCCTTGTCGTCGGGTTCCTTGTCATCGGGCTCCTTATCGTCGGGATCCTTATCGTCGGGATCCTTGTCGTCAGGATCCTTATCGTCGGGGTCGATGGGCGCGGAAGGGTCCGACGGCGTATCGGGCGTGTCCTGCGACGTATGATCTCCCGTGCCGTTTTGGTCGTTGATATAGGACCGATCTCCGCAGCCGCAGAGATTCAGACACAGGAAGCCGCACAGAAGAAGTACGATCAATTTTCTCATTCGCTTGATTCCTTTCATGGTTTTATTGTAAATGAAAAGGGCCTCCTTTGCCATATATCATTGCCGTGATCATATCAAAAACAGACGTTTCAAAAAATTAGTATGCTCCGAATGCTCTCTATATCTTGATTTTATCATAAAATGCCGCAAAAATCAACCCCGCCTTTTTCGCTCTTTTCCTCCGCGTTCTCTTAAATTTTGAGCTCCCTGAAAGCTCTTCTATAGGTTTTAGTTATTCCTGCTATAAATAATTGTGAAGGTTCAAAACATGATTTCACATTTACAATCATTTTAAATTATTTTATAATAAATAAAAAAGAACGAGGAGGACGGTATGAAACATGCATTGAAATATGGATTGGTGGCGCTGTGTGCGGTGTGTCTATGCGGAGCGCTTGCGGCGTGCGGGGAGGAGAAGAAAACAGAGCTCTCCGCGCCCGAGAACTTTCGCATGGAGGATGAGGTCCTATATTGGGATGAAGTGGAGGGCGCGACAAAATATTACGTCTACCTTGAGGGAAGCGGTACATATGTCAGCGAGCCGAGCTTTGACACCTTCGGCCTCATTACGGAGAGCGGCATCCATCCCATCGAAGTGATCGCGTTGGGCGACGAAAAGAGCACGATGGAATCGGAACCCGCAGTGTATGAGTATACCGTGAGATATCAAGGGTTCATGTACAGGGAAACGGGGAAAGGGGGATATGAGATCACGGCAAATCCCGATGATCCGCCGAAAGGACTGCTGCTGATCCCGGAAGAGATCGACGGAAAACCCGTGACGGAGATCGTAGCTCAAGGCTTTATGAACTGCACGGAGATCACGGCGGCGATCCTTCCCGACAATCTGGCCAATTTAGGTCCATCCGCATTTTACGGCTGCACCTCTTTGAGGCGGGTAAAGCTGCCTTCCTATTTAACCGAGATCGCTGATCTCATGTTTTTAAACTGCACGAGTCTTTGGGACTGCGAACTACCCGCACTCGTCGAAGAGGTATCAATCGGTGCGTTCGAGAATTGTTCCTCCCTCAAGGAGGTATACATTCCCGCGAGCGCGACGAAGTTGTTCGGAAATCCCTGGAGGGGAACCCGACTGGAGCATATCGAGATCGCAGAAGGGAATCCCGTCTATTACTCGGAGGGGAATTGTATCATCAGGCGGGCGGACAAGGAATTGGTGACCGGCTGCGGAGCAAGCGTGATCCCGAACGACGTCGTGAGTATCGGGAGTTGGGCGTTTAGCGGTACGGGGATCACGGAGATGGCGATCCCCCAAAGCGTGACCTCGATCAAATCATACGCATTTACGGGGAATCCGATGACGAGCTTTGTCTTGCCGGCGGGTGTCACAGAGATCGGAGATACCATCTTTTCGGGTTGCGATATCGAGAGTCTGTCCGTTGCCGAGGGCAACAAAAAGTATTACGGCAAGGGGAACTGTATTCTGACGCGGGAGGACAATACCGTGGTTTTAGGGTGCAAAAACAGCGTCATTCCCCCCGAGGCGAGGGCGATCGGTCAAAGTGCGTTTATGGGCTGTGATGGCCTGAGGGAGATCGAGATCCCATCCAATATCGAAGAGATTGGGGACGAGGCATTTCGTGAATGTCAGAACCTGAGGCGTATTTATCTTGCCAATGGACTGAAAAAAATTGGAAGTAGTGTATTTTACTATTGTTGGTCGCTGGACGGCATCGCGATTCCCGAAAGCGTGACGGAAATCGCAACAGATGCCTTTATAAGATCACGTTCCTATATTTATATGGCTTGGGGGAAAGAATCACAGCCAGGTGATTTTTATATCAATGATACCTATGGGATCAATGGTTATTGCTTCGATTGCACCCTCGCCTATGACGAGGAGGGCTATTGTTACGTCGTAAGTACGAATCAGTTGGAAGCGGGGGAAAATTATTTCTTCTATAGCATCTCATGGGCAGCGGCTCCGATCCGCCGCGGATATACATTCGCCGGGTGGGCAACGGAGGAGGGAGGAGAGGTCGTGTTTCAACCCGAAATATTCTCCGGAACCGAATCTGAAATGTTCACGGGGCACACGCAGGAAGTAGAACAAACGCGTGTGCGGTTTGGTGAGGATGATCATGAGGTCTTTCAAAAATTGATGGGACTAACACTCTACGCGGTATGGATCCCGAATAACTAAGAAAAAAACGTACAAGAAGTGCGGAATTGGAGGTATTATATGAAACACGTAACCCGTAACTTGAGAGCGATCTTCGCTCTCGTCCTGTCGTCGATCCTTTTGGCGGCAAGCATGCTGATGGTTGGAACGCAAGGCAAAAAGGCGTATGCCGACGAATCGGAAGGTCCGTATGAGAAGCTCTATTACATTACCGACAATTATTTTGGTGAAGAGTATGTCAATAATGTGCTTGTCCCGTCTTTGGAAGAAGTTGGATTGGGCGAAGATTCTATTGTATATAGATATATTGCTTGGGATGACTATTTTCTTTTATTTTACGCATTGTGGCGAAATGAATTTTTTTCCCAAATCAAAAATTCCTATGTAATTTTCGAGATGCAGCATGCTTTACCAAAATTTAATAATAATACTATCATTAATTTCCTTGAAATATTAAATGATATATTTGGTATGCTGAAAGAGCAGAACTGTAAGATCATGGTCATTTTTGGGACGGAGGAGCGGGCGCTTGCCTTGAGCCCGCTTTACACTGAATTCCTCACCCACGCCGATATTGCAATAAATACAGAGGTCAAATATATATTCATGGATAACTATATCGCATGGGTGCAAGAAATTTATGGAGTGTCGGCTTTTGACGCGAATGTTATGCTGGGTCCGAGTTTTTGTTATGAGTTAGGGCAACTCATTCCTGATTCATGGTTGTTTACAGATTACTTGGTCCCTTATTATCTTGAAAACATTAACCCTTCTGCGCAGGGTATGAAGTATGAAGACATTTTTTATCAATATTTCATTTTACACAACCATTATATCGGTTGGGCAGATTATTGGGATTATCCTGAATTTTCATATTCCAACACTTTGGAACACTTCAGCGATTTAGAATACCCCGTAGGATTTGCAAGGACGGATTCCTCTAACTATACAAAATGGGAAAAAATCATGTATCGGATGCGCGTGAATGAATGGGAATTTCCCATATTTGTTTTGAATCAAAATGGAGCTAAAGTTGCCCAATGGATAGAAAATGGGTCAAAATACAATAATATCTTCTATTCGGGCGATATCGCTGCGATTTTGGAGTATTATATCCCTCTCATTACGCATGATTTCATCGTGGGCGAAGATCTCACCCAATACGATAATTGGCCCGGAGCATGCGATATTACATTCAAACCGATTTTGCCCGGTGATGATGGATGGATGCAATATTCTCCCGAGGTGATTTATTCTTGGCAAATCATTCAAGAAGAGTGGTAAAATAACGAATCTCACTTCTCGCTCATATCCATTCAGAACTGAGGCTTCCAAATAACAAAAAAACGCACAAGAAGTGCGGAACTCCCCGTTTCATTGGAGAAGCGGGGAGTTTATTCTCTGAGTGCGGAGAGGACTTCTTCGATATCGCGGTCGATACAGACGGCGCGGGATTCGATCTCCTTGGGACAATAGGCTTCGCCGCGGTTGATACAGACGTATGTCGCCTGCCTGTTTTGCGCGGTCAGTTTCCAAAATGGATACTTGATGATGATGGGCGTATTATAGCCCACGCCGAGTTCGAGATAGAGCGTCTTTCCGTCCCTGTGTGCGGCAATGAAATTTTGATATCTTTCGCAGGCGGAATCCCAACCCTCGTCCTGCACAAAGGTGTCGTCCGCACGCAGGTTCGTCGTCATGGGCTTTCCGCACACGGGACAACGGGGAATGAGCTCGGTCGGGATTTTCATATCCCGTTGCTCCGCTACCATGCGGCGGATAAGTTCCTCGTTGTCATACGTCTTGTTATGGCAAGGCACGGAGCACTGAAAGAGCCCGTAGTCCCCCTGTGTGTAAAAGAGCCGCTTCTTATCAAAGCCTGCCTTTTGAAAACAGTGATCGACGTTGGTGGTGATGACGAAGTAGTCCTTGTCCTTCACGAGGTCGAATAGCTCTCGGTAAATGGGCTTGGGCGGGTCTGTATAGCGATTGACGAAAATATACCTCGACCAATACGCCCAGTGTTCCTCGGGCGTTTGATAGGGATAGAATCCGCCCGAATACATATCGCGGAAGCCGTACTTTTTTTCAAAATCGGAAAAGTATTTTTGAAATCGCTCGCCCGCATAGGTAAATCCCGCCGCCGTGGAGAGCCCCGCCCCCGCGCCGATGACGACCGCATCGGCAGAAGCGATCGCTGTTTTCAGCCGAAGAAGCTGTGCCGAAAACTCCTGCATGCCGCGTTTATTCGATCACGGCGTCGTCGGCCGTATAGCGTTGGAGTGAGTTCGCCCTGACCTGAATGCAAATGTATTTGATTTGGCTCGATTCTGCCGCAAAGAACCTGCGCTTTGCAGCGGGGGAAACGCGCAGCCAGTCACCTGCGGAAAGGGGAACGCGCTCTCCGTCGATTTCGGCAACGCCCTCTCCCTCGAGGATGCCGTAGATCTCCTCATTCTGCCTGTGCGAATGGACAAAGGGGACGCTCGCGCCCGCGGGAAGCGTGTTGACGCTGACCTCCGCACCCGTGAGGGCGAGCGCGTCGTGCAGTTCTGTACGCGCCGCATTCTGAACGCTGACCTTGTTGTAGTTTGCCATGATAGATACCTCCAAACAGATAAATTTTTGTGACTTTCATGGATCACGCCCATAGTATAGCAGATACAAAGAAAAATTGCACGAGAGTTACTTTTCTATTTTCCGATAATAAAATTGTTACTTAGTTTCCGAATTAAACTATTGACAAACCACACTCCTATGTGCTATCATGAGAGCAACTTTCATGGAGGTGGGGGTATATGTTGACGAGGGAAGAATTGCCCGAGTGCCCCGTAGCGACGACGGTCCGTCTTATCGGGAACAAATGGAAACTCTTATTGATACGAAATCTGATGTACAACGGGAAACAGCGCTTTACGGATTTTCTCAAGACCATCCCTGCAATCAGTAAAAAGGTGCTGACGGACAATTTGCGTGCGCTCGAAAGGGACGGACTGATCGAGCGGGAAGTGTTTGCCGAAGTGCCGCCGCGTGTCGAATATTCTCTTTCTCCGCTCGGAATGTCATTAAAACCCATTTTCGACGCGATGACGGAGTGGGGGACGGAATACAAAAACAGCGTGACGGATTGAGTTAAGAGAGAAAGTTTCCGCGGGGAGTATGTGTCAACTTTTTCCGAAAGGCGCATACAATATGACGTGGAAACTTGTTTTTCGGAACTCAGAAAAATGGAAACGGTCAACCTCTCCGACGGGAAACGGCTCGGAAAGGTCTGCGATATCGTATTCACCTATCCCGAGGGGAAGGTGCAGGGCATCGTCGTCCCGGGAGGGAAGGGATTCCGCTTCGGAAAGGCGGACCTCTTTATCGACCTGAAATGCGTAAAGAAGATCGGTGTAGATGTCGTTCTCGTCGATATCAAATCGGCCCCCAAATCGGAAAAGAAGCGGGGGAGATGGGAGGATGCGCCTCCGCCTCCGCCCCAACCGCAGCCTTACGGCGACAGAAGGGACTACGGAGATTATGAGTAAAAAAAACTCGGCCCGAGAGCAATTTAGGGCCGATTTTTCTTTATTTTCGCGGTATTATGTGTGACATAGTACTATTTTTAACCGCAAATTTCGCGATTTATGTCTGACATAGTATTTAAATCTTGTAGCAATCGCAGGCCTTTCCGTCGGGAAGGAAGCCCGTGTCGGAGCACTTCGGGCAGATGAACTTCGGCAAAAAGTCCTCCTCCGAAAGACCCAATTTTCGGAGCGCGAACGCTCTTGAACGCTGTGCCCGCTCCAATAGGTTTCTGACCCTGTCCGCCTCCTCGGGGGAGAACACCTCGGCCCGCGCGAGTTCGATCTCTCCCTTTCTGCATGCGGCGTCTGCCTGACGGAATTCGTCGTTCTCCTGCGCCTTGGCCTTGGCCGCCTCTGCCGCGGAGATCGCTCTCTGCCGCCTTGCCGCATAGAACTGCTCCCGCTCCGTCCGCTGATCCGCCGCGATCGCCGCTTCGTTTCTGTATGCCGCTATGGGGGAAGGCGTTGCGGCTTTTTCGGGAATTTCCGTGACGGAGAACACCCCCGCCCGCTTCCATTCGGAGAGGAGTTTGTTCATGTAGGAGAGGGGATGGGCGGCGTTTGCGCTCCGCTTTGCCGCTTCCATGATCATCTCGTCCGAGAAATTCCAGCCCCGCCATGCCTCGATCATG
>CANQUY010000064.1 GCA_947627125.1 uncultured Clostridia bacterium | reverse complement strand
GTCCGCCGTGAGGGTGGGGAATTCGTCGCAGTAGAATACGACGGGGACGTGCAGCGGGCAGCCGAGGTCCTTCGCCCTGTCCTTCAGCGTGTTCAGCGTGCGAATAATGTATTTATTGACGATCCCGCGCATCCGCCTGTCCGAGAGGTCGTAGGAGAGAAAGAGGATCTGAGGCTTCTCTGCGAAGGTCGCCATGTCGAGATTGTCCGTGAGCGTGAGATTGCGCACGTCGGGGTAGGTATATTCGTTGATATACTTCTCCACAAATTGCAGATAGCAGGCGCGGGTGTTGGGCGCATTCTGGACGACGCCGCGCACATACATATGCGTGCGGGAGGAGGAACTTCTCGAGGAGAAAAATCCCTTGTCATGGAAGCCGTCGCTGTCGTAGGAAAATTGCAGGAAGATGCGCGCAAGGCTTGCAAAATTGACCTGTTCGGGCAGAACGCGGCAGCGTCTGGTGCGCATCTCCTGTTCCTTGGTGAGCATGAGATCCTCATAGAGGCCGACGATCATGCCGAAGATGAAGGAGATCGCCCCCTGCTCCCATGTGGGATCGCGCTCGCATTCGATGCGGAAGTACTGTTCGAGGATCTTTCTCGTTTCCGTCAAAACGTCCTCGCGCAGTCGGTCCTTTTCCTCGGAGAGTTCCGCATCGCGGTAGCGCACGGCAAGCGGATAGAAGGGGTTGAAAAAGACCTGCGAACGCTCGGGATGGATGAAATCCATGACCTTGATGTTCTCCTCGCCGTAGATCCCCTTGAGATATTCCCCCGCAAGGCGGTAGAGTTCCCCCTTGACGTCGGTGATGATGACGGAATGCTCCCCCGTCAGATTGAAGAGCGTGTTGATGAGGTAGCGGAGGCTCTTGCCCGAGCCCGTGTTCCCCGCGACGAGCGCATGGCAGAGCCCGTCCCTCTGCACGATCATGAGTTCCCCCTTCTCGTTGCGGAAGGTGGAAACGGGCATGCCCACAGGGTGGGGCGAGAGGGCCCTGTGGACGCTGTAGCCCTTTTCGCCCATGAGCTCTGCCGCGGAGAGGAGCTTGGTATGTTCGCCCGGGACCTCCTCGGCGATCCTGTTGATGAGTTCCAAATTCAGCTTTTCCATGGTCAGAATCCCATCCTTGAATCATGTCTTTCGACGGCGTCGGGGTCGAAGCCGTTTGCGCGCGCAAGCTCCTCGAGCGTTTCGGGATGAAGGATCATCTCGGGCGTTTCCGCGAGCTTGGAAAAGATGTGCTTGCGGTCTTCCCGCCCCGCATTGAGGAGCAGAATGCCCGCGTCGCTGTTTTGGTCGGAGAAGAGGATATCGGACAGAATGTCATAGCCGAGCTCTCTCCTCCGCTTGTTGCGCAGAAGGATCTGCAGGGCGTAGATCACCGCCGCCTCGGGGTCGCGGCGATAGGCGTCCGAGATCGCCTTCGTGAGCGTGGTTTTCTGTTCCCTCTTCAGCTGTGAGAGCTTGAGAAAGGCCTGCGCTTTCACCTCGAGGATCTCCGCGTCGGGACGCTCTGAAGCGGCCGCATTGCCGAAGCCGTTTCCGTACTTTTGGAGCAGGCTGACGTCAAAGGCCGATTTCAGGCAGGAGAGCATGCCGTCCGACAGAAGCAGTTCCACCCGCTCCCGTTCTGCGGGAGGAACGCCGAAAAGCTCCGCCACAGACTGCCAGCATCCGGGGCCCTCCTTCGACTCGATCGCATTGATCGCAAAGGCGTAGTACATTGCTCTTTCCGTTAAGTATTTCATTGTTTCATTCCTCCTTGCTTTTTACATTTATATTCTAAAATACGGAGGAAAAAAGGGCAAGAAAAAAAGACCTCGCCCGAGAGAGGAAACCTCCCCTGCATACCGAGGTCTTTTGCTTTTTGAAGTATTCCCGTAAAAATTACAAGATTTGAAAAAAACTGCTATTTATTGCTCCGTTTTCGCGCTCTGCTCCTCCGCGAGAAGGAGCTTTACAAAGATGTCCAGCCGATCATAGGGGACAGAGCCCTGCGGGCGGAAAGCGACTTTCCCATCCCTGTCGAGAATGACCGTCATCGGCCATGTTGCCTTGCCGCCGAGCGTTTCGTACATTCTCGCCTCCTCGCTGTCCTGTGCGAAGATCGCGCGGTCGTGCGCCCAGCCCTTTCCCGTGATGAACGCCTCCACGTCCTCCTCGATATTCGTGCCGTGCACAAAGACGACGGTCACGTCCTCGCTGTACGTTTCTGCGATCCTCTCGAAGTTGGGGATCTCCTGAATGCAGGGGGTACACCATGTGCCCCAAAAGTTCAGAATGACGATCTTGCCGCGGGATCCGTAGAGGTTGAAAGTTTCGTCGGAGAAGTACCTTTCGACGGTGAAGTCGGGGGCGATATCCCCCACCTCGCTGCCCGTATCCGCGCCGACCTCGACGGGGCGTTCCGTATCGAAGAAATTATAATAGAGAAAGGCGGTGAGGAGCACGGCGAGGGCGAGCCCCCATGCGGCCGCTTGAAGCCAAAAACGCTTGCCGCGTCCTTTCTTTTCGGGTACGGGCGCAGCCTCCGCGGGGGCGGGAACATTGACGTTTTCACCCGCAGAAACGGCCTCCGCCGCGCCGCCCGTGAGGACGGAAGAGAGCGGTTTTTCGACGATAAGTGCGGGATTTTCGTTCTCGACCTCATTTGCATGGAGGAAGAGCTTGCTCCCCTTCCAGCGAATGGCCTTGGCGGGGCAGACGTCCATACATTCGCCGCAGTTGATACACTCGTGGTCGCCGACGCGGCGGATATCCATCTTGCAGTGTTCCACGCAGAGGCCGCAGTCGGTGCATTTCTCCCTGTCGAGCTTCACTCCGATGAGGGCGATCTTGTTGAAGAAGCCATAGAGAGCGCCGAGGGGGCAGAAAAATCTGCAGAAACAGCGGAAGATGAACACGCACGCGACGCAGATCACAACGAGCACGCAGAACTTCCATGTGAACAGCGGGCCGAGCATCTCATAGAGATCGGCATTGTTGGGATTGATGAGCAGGCCGAGCGCGCCGCCGAAGGTTCCCGCGGGGCAGATATACTTGCAGAACGCGGGCACGGGGCCGCCGCTCGCAGGGTCCATGAGCCCGTAGATGAGCGGGATCGCGATCACGAACACAATGAGGATCACATACTTCAGATAGGAGAGAATGCGGGTGTAGCGGCTCTTTTTGAGCTTGGGCGTCTTGATCTTGTAGAGCAGTTCCTGTCCGAGCCCGACGGGGCACAGAAAGCCGCAGATCGTCCGCCCGAGGAGCAGTCCGAAGAGGGCAATGATGCCGAAAACATAATAGGGCGCGGCCCTTCCCGAGGTTGCAAGCGCATTCTGAAGGGCTCCCAAAGGGCAGGCTCCCACAGCGGCGGGGCAGGAATAGCAGTTGAGCCCCGGCACGCACATGTACTTTGTGCTGCCCTGATAGATGTTCCCCGAGATGAGGCCCTTGAGGTTGGCGTTGAAGAGCAGGGCGGCGTACACCTGAATGAGGCGGCGCTTTGTGGGCCTGTGCCTCTGCCACCAGCTACCCTGTTTCTCCCCCGTTTCCCTCCCGAGCTTGCGGGCGGCACGGATCTCCATGACGACGGACACCGCCGCGCCGATCAGGAGAACGCCGAAGAAAACGCAGATGGCAATGATGATCGCAAGTCTTGTCGTCATGTCCGCCTCCTCAGCCCAGCCCGATACACTCGGTGCAGATATTGATCGCCTTAATGAGCACGCTCTGCGCGCCGCCGTTTGCAATGCCGAGGCCGATAAAGGTCACGGCGAGGACGAACACGGCGAGGCGAATGCCCAAAATCGTCCACTTATTGTCGAAAAACGCGTTCACCTTCTCCGCTTGCGCTTCAAATTTCAGAGGGGCGGCCGTGCTCCCGACGATAGCTTTGAGGGAGGGCAAAAGTTTCTTTGCGAACATTGCCTCGAACACCGCCTCAAGCATGAGGACGACGAGCGCGGCCCCCACCCACGGCAGGACGTTTGCGACCATACCGAGGATATTTTGGTTGAGCTCCGCAAGGGAGGTGAAATGGGAGGCCGTTGCAAGGTAGGCAATGCACATTGCGGCGGAGAGCAAACAGAACGCGAGGGCAAAGAGCCGAACGCCGAAACGGACCCGTTCGTACTTCTTGATTTTCGCATATATGTCGGGATTTTTCTCCTCGGAGGCCCTGCGGCGGAGGCGGGAATAGAGCTTCACGTCGTCGCGCGGACGGCCTTTCTTTTGCGCCGCGGGGAAGAGTTCAAAGATGACTGCGCCGAGAACGATCGCGATCACCCACAGAATGAGGGGCGCGAGCAGTTCGCCCAGCCTCGCCCCGACTTCCGCGCGGCTGTACATGCCCTGCGTCGCATGGAGCGCGTCCACGCCCGCATAGTAGAGGTCCGCCGCCTCGGCGAGAAAGAGGACGCCGATCACGGCCGTAAATACGCCCAAAAACACGCTGTAATAAAAGCGGATCTTGTCGCGTTTTTCCATGTCTGCGCCTCCTTTTTCGTCACATAAGTTGCAAATTTTACTCCTCGATGAGTTCGAGGGTCATCACCCAATTCCCCTCACTGTTCGTGAGATGCTTCCCCTCCGTATCGACAGGAAGGGTCATGCGGAACACTTCCCCGCTCGTGAGGGTGATGGTATACGCCCCGTCCGCGAAAGTGTAACTCTCCACGGCATAGAAGGTGCCGTTGACGTTGAGCACCGGGATGTCCGCGACCGCCTCCCCGCTGAGGCAGAGATTGGCGAAGTAGGAATTCACATGCTCGTCGTCGCCCTGCGAGGCCTGTACGAAGTCGTAAGCGGCAACGGCAGCCGAGGCCGCATTGGCGGTGAAGTTCACGACAAAGATCTTGCCGGGGTCGCCGCGGCCCGTCATGGGATCGAAGCCCCCGATATCGAGATACCAGCCCTTGGCCGTTTTGTCGCTTCCGACGTGGAGCCCCTTGCTCATGGCGACGACAGACTGCCTCCCGTCCGCCGTCTTTTGATAGATGATGAAGTCGCACAGATCCCCCGTTTGATAGGTGAAGTCGTACGCTCCGTTGGAGTAGAAGTACTTCACCGCGCCCACGGAATACGCTCCCGCGTCGAGCACGGAATAGGTACCGATGAGGTAAAGGCGGTAGTCCGAATCCTCCTTATTGTACTGCATGGAATAGGTCGTGCCGTCCGCCTCAAAGACGATATTGTAGCGGGGGCCCTGATCGGTTTCGTAGCTGTACGTCGTTTCGATGTCCCGTTCGGTGAAGTCGAGATACTTACCGCCGCCCACATAGACGTGCCCCGAGAGCTTCCGCGAGGTGATACTGATGGGGCCGAAGCCGATACGGTACTCCGTGAGCGTGCTTTCGATACCGTTTTCGCGCTCGAAGCCGTCAACCATCTTCATTTCGCGGGGAACGACCTCCACTTTGAAGGTGCCCTCGCCGTTGCCGTTGTAGGCGTATTCGGTGACGGGAGAATACTCATATTGGCTCCAATCGACGATGGCGAGGCCGCGCTGTCTGTAGGAATCGTAATCATAGTAATTGCTGATGATATTGACCCTGTACGTTTCCCCGCCCACCGTGAAGGTTGCGCTGTTGTCCGCCGTCTGCACGGTAGGTTCGCCGTCCAAGCGGAAGGTGAGCGTTGCGGGACGGCTCTCGTGCGTGTTCTCGTAATCCACTTCCACCGTGCCCGTCAAGGTGACTGTCTGCATGCCCGTCCACGGGTAATACTTCTTGCCGTCCACCGTCCATACGCCGTTTACGGGTGCGCTGCCGAGGTCCACCGTGTAGTACAGCGCGCCGCCGTCGCCGCTGCTGTTCAGAAGATATGCCCTGAACACACTGTCCGTCAGGATATAGTAGCCAGAGGTGTAATTCATGTAGATCACGCCGTCGCTTCCGACAATGAGGGCGGAGAGATCCTCGCCGTAGTAGGTGTAGGCCCTTTCGACAAAGCGGGGATAGGACATGGTTCCCTTCTCCCTGTCGAGGAGAATGTTCTGCGTGTTGAAGCCGGTATCGCGGATGCTGATATAGCCGATCTCTTCGTCGAGCACTTCAAAGTACACGGTCGTCCAGCCGCTGCCATCTCTGTAGTAATAGACGCCGCTGTCGTAGCCGTCGAGGTACAGAACGGCCCAGTCATTGCCGATAAACGCACCGTCGAGATCCTCCTCCCAGACGTCCGCTTCGCCGTGTCCCTCAATGGAGCTGAGGCGCAGACGGTAGCTGTTGACGCCCTCCTCGAGGTTGATGAAGAGGAGCACGCTGCCGTCCTCCCGCACGTTGTAGACGCCCTGCACGTTCCGCGAAGCGAGCCTCGCCGCCGCGTTGCCGTGGCCGTCGAAGGTGACCGTCCACCATGCGCCGCCCGCAAACATCTGATAGGAACCGTAGATGCCGTCGGTGAGGGTGAGGCCGTCCGAGATATCAAAGGTATAGCTGTTGCGGCCCGTGCCCACGTAGACGATCGCCCTGTCTGAGCTGAGCCTGTAATCTCCCGTCACCGTGTTGCCGTTTTTGTCGGTGTAGGAGGCTGTGTGGAAGCCGTCGAGGGTGAGCGAGCCGTCCTGAGAGGTATACGTCTTATCGAACGCCGCGTTGTAGGCATAGTAGATGGTAATCTGCATGCTCTCATAGCCCGGTTCGGTGTAGATCGTGTCCTCCATGACAAAGCGGAAGATCTCTGCGCCGTCCTCGCCGAGAAGGGCCATGATGACTTCGCCATTCTCCGTTTCGCCGACATAGCGGACGGTGCCGTGAACGGCGTCGCCCTCAAAGCTGCCGCTCTCCGACCAGATCGCGTCCTCGCCGCGGATCATGAGATGGACAGTCGTGTCGAGCGCGCCCGTGTAATCAATGGTAAAGACGGGGTATTCGATCTCGGTGAGTTCCGCAAAGACGCCCGACGCGCCGTCTGCACTCAGTTCCACGTCGAAATAGACCTCGGCGACCGTTCCGTCCTCCTCGTTGCGGTAGAAGGTCCCCACCGTGCCGAAGTAGTAACTCGTTGCATCGACGCTGAAACTGCCCGTGTAGACGCTTCCGTCCGTATCGAAGTACAGCGCGCCGACATTCGCAGTCCCCGCGGAAACGGAGGTATACCAGATCTTCGCGCCGCTCTCCTCGTCGGTGAGTTCGACGTAGTTTTTGACGGTCCCCGATTCCCCTTTCGAACTGAATACGAGGAATACGTTGTAGAGGATCATGTAGTTGTCGTACGTTTGGGCGACCTCGAAGATCATGCTCTTCGGCACGCTCTCCCCGCTGTCCGACGCAAGTTCCGTCCGCGTGAAGGTGCAGAGCTCTGCGCAGCCCAGCGTATTCAGCGTGACGTAGCCGTCCGCGAGCTTCGTATAGCCGCCCGCATAGTTCACCCTGCCGTATTCGGCAGCATATGCGCCGCTCACGCCCTCGTAGGGGGTGCGGTAGACCGTGATGACGTCGTTGAGAATGCCTTCCCCGCCGAGAAGACGGTAGCCCGTTCCGCCGCTCTGCTGAGAAATGAGGGTGAAGGAATCCTTGATCTCGAAGGATCTGTCATCGTTTAGCTGCATCTCGATGCCGAAGGTGTAGGTTCGGCCGAGGTCGTTGCCGCCGAGATCCCTCTCCCGCACGATGACGGTGAGGCGGTTCCCCTGATCGGGCCAGACCGTTTCATAGGAGCCGTAGTGCGTGACGCCGTTCACCGTATAGACTGCGCTGTCCGCAAAGGTCTTGAAGCCGTCGAGCCTCAAGGTGGAGCCGTCCTCGGCGTTGGCGTACTCCCCCGCCTCCACGTTGGGCTGAACGTAGACGTACATGTCGTCGCTCAGCGGCATCGTGTAGCAGGAGATGCTGAGGATCCCGTCCTGCACGTCGTAGCCGAGCCTGTGAAGGGTGTGGTTTTCTTCGTCATCGTAGATGCGGAGATTCAATTTGTAGAGATAGGCATACTCGTTGAAATCGTAGATATTCTCGATCCAATATCTGCCCTCCCATTCGCCCGTATAGTCGGTGTACTGCATGAGCAGGTTGCCGTAGCCGTCGAGCTGGATGCTCGCATCCTGCAAGTAGTAGATATTGCCGTCGGGCGTGATGGAGAGATAGTACATTCCCGCCTCGCCGTTGGTGCTCGAGTAGACGGGTTCGCCGTTGTATTCGCCCAAATGAAAGACAAAGCCGCCGCCCGCGTTTGCGCCCTCGCTGATGAGAAAGATATACTCGGGCGCTGTGCCGTAGCTGTAGATGGAGATATAGCCGACTTCGGTGACCGCTCTGCCGTTAGCGTCGAGGCCGCGGAAGGTCGCGCTGCCGTACTCGTCGAGGGTGAGCTTAGTGTTTTCGTCGGGCGCAATTTCGCCGTTTATGTCATCCTTATTCCAATAGCCGCTGTGGTGGATATATTCGCCCGCGAGGTCCTCCTGCGCATAGGCAAAGGTGTAGGTATCGCTGAAGAGCTTGCCCGTGCGCTTTTCGCCGTTCGGAAGGGTGAAGGAGAACGTTGTGCCCGAGAGCTCTGTTTCAAATTCCGCGCCGCCGCGCTGCATGACGAGCTTCCCGCTCCCGTCCGAAAGGGGGAACACATAGTCGGTGCCGCCGAAGCGGTCGGCATAGCCGCGGTCCCAAACGGCATAGAGGGTGAGGTTTTCCGTCAAAGTCACGGTGTCGCCCGCTTTGACTTCCGCCCTGCCGTTCCGCGTGTAGCTCCAGCCTGCGAAGCGGTAGCCGCGGATGGTGAATCCGTTTTCGGCCGCCGTCGCCGTGCCGTTCTCGCCCGCAACGGAGCTTGCCGTTCTGCCCGAGGCCGCAGTCCCCTGCGGTGCGTTCGCATCATAGGAGAGGACGGAAAGGCGGTCGTAATAGAGCTTAAAGACGTTGTCGGCCGCGTTTTCGGAGAGGGTCAGCGTGATGACGTTCTCCGCGTCGCCCTCCTTGAATGCGTAGCCGTCAATGGCGGGCGGGGTGACCGTGACGCTCGCCCCGATCTCACCCTCGCCGCCGAAGCCGTGTTCCGCGCTGAGCGAATAGCCGCTCTCCGCCTCGAGATAGACTTCGGCAGTATATCCGACGGTCTTGCTTCCGTTCCCCCCTTCGTCGCCGCCGCAGGCGACAGCAATAAGGGATAGCGACAGCACGCAGACCATGCCGAAGATGACCGCAAAGACGTTCCGTAAATGTTTCATTTCCGTCTCCTTTTTCAAAAATTTCGAGGTTATTGTCGATTTTACTTACTTTGTGAAGGTGAACGTGCCGTCCGTGCCCGAGAGGGTGAGCTCCCATACAGGCGTGTGTGCGCCCGCCGTGTAGGCAGTGTCGAGGAGGGAAAGCTCGTAGACGTTTCCCGCGGCGGCGACGAAGTAGACAAATCCGTCCGCTCTCGCCTCCCCCGCCTCAATGACGGAAACGCTCTCTCCGTTCCAATCAATTGCGCCGTTTTGAACGATAAGTGTGGAATTTTCTCCCGTCCACGTCCCCTCGAGGGCCGTATCGAGCGTGACTGCGGGGCGGTTTTCCTTGAAATAATATTCGTAAGTGTAGCCCGCAAGGAGCCCGTCGCTCCCGTAAACTTCCGAGGAAATTTGCAGGATATAGTCGCTTCCCGCATAGAAGCGGACCTCGTACAGCTTGCCGTCCGCGGTGAAGAAAAATGCGTCGTCGGAGCCGTTCACCGAGATCGTTTGGCCGCCGAGGGTGAAGGTCTTTTCGGAAATGACGATCTCCCCCGCCCCGCTCTTCCATGTGCCGCGGAAGGGTTCGGCAAAGGTGTAACTACTGCCTACGTCCGCGCCGCTGAAGATATGGTCGTCCACGACGGGGCACTCCGTATCTCCGTTCCACATCAGTATGTGCATCGTTCCGCCGTACAGGAAGAAATAGATATTTGTGCCGATCGGCGTCGTGAGCATGTCGTTCGTCACCTCGTAGTAGCCGCCGTCGAGGACTGTTTCGATTTCTTCTCCCTGATAGACGAGGGTTTCGCCGATCTTGAGCGTGAACGTCCCCGCCTCGTCCGCGGCAGTCCATTCGCCCGCATACTTCCCCGCAATGTGCAAATTCTCCGTGGGAAGCGGGTCGGGGAAGAAGCCCTCGCGGG
>CANQUY010000063.1 GCA_947627125.1 uncultured Clostridia bacterium | reverse complement strand
CTCGGGGTTTTTATCGTCCGAGAACCAAAGGACGCCGTCGCGGCCCTTTTCGCCCTGCAGCTTCAATGCAATCGCCCAAAGGCTTTCGCCCTTTTGATAGAGAATGCCGCCGTCGAGATCGAGATAGAGATCGCCCGCCTCCCCCGCATCATTGTCGGGAGCTCCCTTGCCGCTGTAGAGCGTGGTCGGCGTCCATGTGCCGTCCGCAGACTTCGCGTAGGCCGTGAGCGTTTCGGTGTTGAGGTAGAAATCTCCCTCTGCGCCGAGGCCGTCGGCGGGAGCCGTCGTGCCTTGGTACCAGTTCGAGCTTGCTGTTGTGTCGTCCGTGTTTCCGCATGCGCTCATGAGCCCGAGAGCGAACACGAGAGCAAAGATACAGACGAGAACCGCAAGCAACGAAATGCGTTTTTTGCCTTTCATTGTCTTTTCTCCTTATGAAAATTTGATTTGTGAACCCCTTTATCCACACAAAATGGCTGAAAAAGGCCCAAATCTGACCTTATTATAGCACTGCCCCCCCCCCGTCAAGCGGTTGCTTATCATTTCAAACAACTTTTTTTGAAAATTTAGTTATTCACAATTCCCAACGGGGGAAGGGGGTGCGGCGGGGACAATGGGGAAACCGCACAACGGTCCGCGCCGAGCACGGCCCGCTCATGCTGACCTCGTAGCCGAAGGGGAAGCATCCCGTTGAACGCAAGGAACCCGCCCCGCGTCATTCTGAGAAACGGTAAGTGAACAAAGTCCGACGACTTAACCCGAAGAATCTCGCGGGGCGGTGTTGATTGTGCGGCGAGATGCTTCGGTTCAGCTCTCATAGATTGCGTTTGTACTCCCCTTCTCAGCATGACGCCGCACCCACAGTCTTCCGTGCGTTTTATGGGATCCTTCGCGGCGCTCAGGATGAGCGCGGGGGAAGGCACAGGCAGGCGCGCTGGGCAGGATGAGCGCGGAAACACAGGCGGGGCGGGGTACGCGTACACGGGCGGAAAGCGTAAAAAAATAGTCCCGCGCAGGTTGTGCGCGGGACATCTCCCCCTATGACAAACGCTTATTTGCGTTTATGCCTCTGTCGGAATTCTGAGAATGGTGAGCGAGTAGGGTTTGAACTCATAGCCAAAGCTCTGCCCCTCCCAGCCGATAGACGAAGTTGTCGGCTTCACCGCTTCATTCTTCAGTGTGTTCAATGCCTTATAGTCCGAATTCGTGAGCTCCGTGACATAGGCAAAGCCCCTGCTCGTCGCATTCGCGATATCGACATTCATCTTGACTGCCTCGCCCGAAACGTTGACGACCTTTACGAGGAGGTCCCCCTCCGCCGACTTGCTCATCACATAGTAGAGCTTGTTGAAGGTCTTTCTCGCATTGCCGGAACCTTCAAAGAAGAAGGTATCCTTCACGCCGTCCGCCCAAGTCATCTTGGAACGGTAGAGATAGGAAACGCCCTGGTTGTGCATGAACAGCTTCTGCACATAGTAGTTGGCCGTGCGGACGATCGTGGTATTGGTGAAATACATCATATCGACAGCCCACTGGTTTGCGCCGTCGTCACCGCCGACGAGGGGATTCGTTGACTGATTGGCGACGCCGAACATGGGCGCATAGGCCGCAAGTTCAACGACGTTGCCGTTGCGCTCGTAGCTCGTCATCATGGCCGCCTCGGCGAGCGCAGCGATGAGCTGGTTCTGGTTCTCGCTGAAGCCCGTGATCGCCGTATTTGCGGAATATTCGCCGACGAACACGCCGTAGGCCGTATCTGCATTGGCGGGGAAAGTGGTCTTTTCGTATGCGTCATACATGTTGTAGTTTTCGAGCAGAGTCGTCCAGTTCACATAATAGTGCTGGTCGTGCACGCCGAAATCGGAAACTTTTTCTACAATCCCGCGGGAGACGGCGTCCTCCGCAGCGACCTGTGCCGTGCCCTTGGTCTTGCCGTTCTGGCAGTCGCCGAGGCGCATGCCGTTGCCGACGATGGGCTTGATGCTGTACTTCGCAAGGGCGGCCTTGAAATCGGCGTTCTGCAGGAATTTCTCGTAGCAATCTCTGTAATACTCATTGCCGTACTGCTCGTTGCCGATGCCGAGGTAGTCCATCTCGAAGGGCTCCTCATGGCCGAGTGCGGCACGGACCGCCCCCCACTTCGTTGAAGTGTCGCCCTTGGCGAACTCGATGAGATCGATGGCGTCCTGAATGTAGTCCTCTACCTTCTTGCCGTGCCTGCCGTTGAGGGGTTGGGGATTTCTTGCCCCGCCGCCCATGCAGGAATAGCCGCAGTTGAGTACGGGAACGGCGGACGCGCCGACGTTTTCGCACAGCTCAAAGAATTCAAGGAATCCGACGCCGTACTCCATATCGTAGCCCCAGAGGTCGCCGTTCTGCCTGCGGGTGATCCACTCGCCGAGCGTCTTTTCGGTGGTTTCTGCGCCGTCTTTGACGAGGGTATAGGTGAATTCGGGAATGGCGTCATCCCCCGCGTTGCTGCCGCTCTGCACTGCGCCGACAGAGTTCTTCCAATCGTATACGACCTGCGTATCCGCACCGCCGTAGAAGCCGTTCCCCTCGATGATGCACCCGCCCGGGAAGCGGATGAACTTGGGGCCGAGCTCTTCGACTGCGTCATAGACGTATTGCTTGATGCCGCCCGTCTGCTTGGTCGTTTCGAGCTGGATCCCGTCGAGATAGTACGTCCCCTCTGCGTCGAAGGAGAGCTTGAAGGAAACGTCCTTGCTTGCGGTGGCATTCGGCTTAAGAGTCAACTGGTATTTGACCCATGTATTTCCGCCCTTGACAGAGATCGTCTTTTCGTCATACGTTGCATCCGCGCCGATGAGCTTCACCGTCATATTGACCGCCGCAGATGACTTGACGAAGGCGGAGAAGATATATTCCACATCCTTTTCGACGGCGATGGGAAGCCGCGGGTGACCTTTGGAAACGAGCCCGCCGCCCGCCTCCGTCACGCTGAGCGCCGCATAGTTGGCATTGACGCCCCGATCGCCGTAATATTGGGCATTTTTGAGGACCCCGTCCGCATTTTCGACCGCAGCCGTCGCACCCTCGGCCGTCCAGCTCCACAGATTATCGGCATTGGTCGTTTCAAAAGAGCCGTTCGGAATGAGGTTGTCGTCAAGAAGATACCCCGCATAGTTGATATCTTCGAGAAAGACGCCGAAGAGAGATTCGGAAACGGACATCGTGTCCTGCGTTCTGCCGTCGAGCGAGAGCGTGACATCCTGATCCGAGAAGGAAACAACCGTCTTGTCGGGCGTAGGCAGTTCGGGAAGGGTCGGCGTGCTCGGATCGTTCCCGCCGGGATTGTTTTCGCTGGGATTGTCGCCGCCGGGATTGTCGCCGTTCGGCCCGGTCCCGCTCTGCCCGCCACCGCCGCAGCCCGCAAAGAGCGACAGCGCAAGAACGGAAGAGAGCGCAAGTGCAAAGAGTTTTGTGATCTTTTTCATGATTCTTTCCCCCTTTGCTCCATTATACCACAAAAATTATTTTTGGCAATACTATTTGAAAAATTTTTTAAGTATTTTATTTTCAAGTGAAAGAAAACTTTGAACAACCCTTCATGCCACTCCCTCATCCCGAGCGTAGCGAGCGGATCTCGTAGACCCACGGAAACAGCCCCGCGTCATTCTGAGAAACGGAAAACGAACGAAGTCCGACGACCTAACCCGAAGAATCTCGCGGGGCGGTGTTGATTGTGCGGCGAGATGCTTCGGTACGGCTCCCGTAGACTTCGTTCCACTCCCCTTCTCAGCATGACGCCGCCCGTCCCCGCCCTGATCCCGCCCCGCGGGCATTCTATTCGTGTCTAAGCGTGGCACGAGAGCATAGGGAAGCAGCGAAGCGAGCGGATCCCATAGACAGACTTCCGTACTTAAACAGAGCTCCGCCGATCTCAGCGGAGCTCTGTTAAAATCTGTTTAATGCTCTTGATCCAGAAGGGATATTCCTTTTCCTCGCAATGGAAAGTCCCGTTTTCGATTTGCTTAAGACGGAAGTAGGCGTTCGCGCGGAAAGTTATCTTTTGCAGTTTACACCAATTCATGTCCTTTTCGTAGATATTGCCAGTCGCGGCAAAGTTGGAACCATAACAGGTGTGGCAGATCCTGAGCGCCAAACAGTTTCTGCATTCCCCCACAAAATCATTCCGTGAAATTTCCTCGGGGAAATAGAGAGATCTGGCCTCCTTTGCTTTCTCCTCGCCGAGCGTAAGCGGCATAAAGAATTGGCAGGGATAGGCCTCCCCGTTCACGTCAAATGTGAACATCTCTACACCTGCGCCACACTGACGGAAGGTCTCCTCGTGCTTTGTTGCCGCGACCATGAAGATCGGCACATTCAAGAACATACAAGGCTCAATGTCAGGATGAGCGAGATAATAGTCGATCAGCTCTTTCAGCTGTCCCTCGAGAATGCCGACGTTGCGTTCATCTGACCAATCGATATCAAAGGCGAGATTGGAAGTAAAGGCGTATCCGTTCTCATGCATGAAAACGATCCCCTCTGCCAGATAGGGAAGCGTTTCGGCGGAAACAGTCATTTTCATAGGCTGCGTGGGCCAAGTTTTTGCGAAGAAATCAAGATCGATGGCGTCGAAGCTGTTGCAACGGTTGATATCGTGCATGCGCTTTGTACCGTCGAGGCTCAACGCACAGATGATATGTTCCTTCCGCGCTTTGAGGTACTCCTGTATTTCGCCGTGGACAAGCGTCCCGTTTGTGGTGGCGCAAAAGACGACAGGCTTTTCGGGATAATGATTTTTAACATACTCAAACGTATCTTTGATGAGGCCGAACTCCAAAAAAGGTTCCCCGCCAAAGAGATCGATCTCATATTCATCGAATGTATCGTCGTTGAGCATATCATCAAGAATACGGGCGATCATGTCCATATTCATGCGCTCCTTCGATTTATAATTCTCGAAGCAGTAGGAACAATGCAGATTGCAGGCGCGCGTGAGCGTCAAAGTGATGATCTTACGTTTTTTCATAATTTTAAAAAGGAATAAAAAAGGGCCACATACATGAAGCATATGACCCGTCTTCCGCGAGGATTCGGTTAGAACAGAGCGGAACAGGTGGATTTGCAGAGGGCTTGACAAGTTTCGCCGCAGTGACCGGAACAGCTGCTGCCGCAATCCTTTTTATATTTGACCTCTTCGTCCAATTCGAGTTCACCGCAGTCGGCCATGAGGCTGTCGAGCAAGGCGACCTCTTTTTCGCTAAGAACAAACATAACGATTCCTCCTCGTGATTTGTATTATTATGATAGCACATCCTCGCAACGTTGTCAATAGAATTTATATAAAATGAAATAAAATTTATTCCCAACGTATTCCAAACATCATATTTTGTCACTTTTCCTTTGACAAGACCCTTTCCGCGTGCTATACTGTAACAGAAAAAAGGAGAACTTATGAAGGAAAAACTACTCGACATTGCAAAAAAGATCATCGACGGATTCCTTGCGGGCATGCTCATCTCCATCGGCGGGGCGGTATTCCTCGCCTGCTATCTCGAAAGTCCCCCCATTGGCAAATATGTGGGCGGGCTCTTCTTCTGCACCGCCCTCTTCTGCATCTGCGTGAAGGGCTACGCGCTCTATACCGGCCGCATCGGCTATGTGCTCGAAAAACACTCCAAAGAGGACATTTCATCGATGCTCTTGGGGCTCCTCGGGAACCTCATCGGCACCGTCGCGTGCGGCTATCTCATCGCCCTCGCCATTCCCTCTATCAAGGAGAACGCCATTGCGCTCTGCAGCGGAAAATTAGAATCGCAGGCGCTGTGGCAGACCCTCATCCGCGCTTTCTTCTGCGGCATTCTCGTATTTTTGGCGGTGGATCTCTTCAAGAACCACAAGACCCCGCTCGGCGTGTTTTTCTGCATTCCCGCTTTCATCTTCAGCGGATATGAGCACTCCATTGCGGACATGTTCTACTTTGCGGCGTCTGGCCTTGCCTCGTGGGAGAGCTTTGGATTCATCTGGATCGTCATTCTCGGCAACTCCGTGGGCGGACTGTTCATTCCCCTTTTGAAGCTTGTCGGCGCAAGGAAAAAGACGGAAGAAACGGAAGTAAAGACAGAAACGGAAGAAAAAACAATGACGGAAGAAGGGGAAGAAACAGCCGCTCATGCTGAGGCGGTTTAAAGACTTCCCCCTGTGGGAACGGGCCATGACGGCGCAGGGTCGCTCATGCTAACCCGCCCCGCCCCTCATGCCGCTCCGCGTCATTCTGAGAACGTGAGAAGGACGAAAACTAACCCGCCCCGCGCGCGTTCTATTTGCGTCTAAGCGCAGCACGAGCGCCACCCTTGGCGCGAAGTTAGAATCTCGCGGGGCGGTGATGATAGTGCGGCGAGATGCTTCGGTACGGCTCCCGTAAACTTCGTTCTGCTCCCGTTCTCAGCATGACGCCGCAGCCCGCCCTCATCCCGAGGCGTAGACGAGCGGATCTCATAGACTGACGGACTTCCGTTCTTAGAGCGAGATTCTCTCGCCCCTTACGGGGCTCGGAATGAGGGCTCAACTCCGTGTCCTCGCCCCGCGTCATTCTGAGAAACGGACGCAGGAACGAAGTCAGACGAATTGGCCCGAAGAATCTCGCGGGGCGTATACGAAAACTTTGCGGTCGTTGCCCACCCCCCTACCCCCTCCTCGGGAGGGGGTATAGACTTCGTTCCGCTCCCCTTCTCAGCATGACGCCGCCCACCCGGGCTCATGTGCGTTTTACGGGTTTCTTCGCTGCGCTCAGGATGAGCGGGCGGGGTACAGGCTGCCGTGCGTTTTATGAGATCCTTCGCTACGCTCAGGATGAGCGCGGGCATACAAAAAAGAGAGGTTGCCCTCTCTTTTTTGCTGTGTGGATATTACTTGGGTAAAAGGAGATTTACCCGTCTGTGAGCTTATGATTGTCTTACGCCTCTCGCGTAGGTGTACGTGCCGCCGTTGCAGGTGACGGTGACAGACGAAATGCTCGACAAGAAATTCCCCTTTGCAAGCAAGGCGTCAAATTCCTCCGCAGTTCCGCCGAAGTTGATTGTCTTGATCGTGCTGACGCTCTTCAATGCGTTCGCGGGAACCGATTGCACGTCTGCACCAATGTTGAACGTCGTCAATGCTTTGTTGTTACTGCCAAAGATGCCATTGGAAGACGTTCCCGTCGTTTCGCAGGCCGTTGCATTCCACGTCACTGTCGCAAGCGCAGTGCAATTGTTGAATGCATTTTCGCCGATCGTCTTTACACCCTTGCCGATCGTCACGCTCGTAAGTTCATAACAACCCTGGAATGCATATGCCCCGATCGAGGTCACGGTATCGGGAATGACGATATCGGAACTGAGCGAGCGGCAGTAAATGAACGCGCCATCCCCGATCGTTTCCAACGCCGTGCAGTTGAACGTCACGGTCCGGAGCTGCGACTCATACGAGCCGTTTTGGTAGAACAGATAGGACGGGATCGACTTTACTTCCTCTCCGAAAATCGCCGTCGTCAAAGCGGTACAGCCTTGGAAGACGGTAGACATCATCGAAGACTTCACAATCGCGCATTCTGCCGCATTCCAATTCACAGTTACAAGCGATTTGCATTCCTTGAATGCGTTATCGCCGATCGAAGCAATATTCTTGCCGAGCGTGAGCTCCTTCAATCCGGAACCGCTGAATGCGGTTGAACCGATCTCGGTCAAACTTTCGGGGAGCACGATCGTGTCGAGCGCACTGCAGCCGTTGAACGCATTTGCGCCGATCGTCGTCACGCCTTCGGGAAGTTCAAGTCCCTCAAGCAGAGCGCAACCGTTGAATGCGCTTGTGCCGATCGCCGTCAATGCGCCGTTCTCGGCGAACGTCACAGTCGTGATACTGCTGCAACTGTAGAAGGCATACTCGGGAACCGCCTGTACCTCCGCTCCGAAATTGACCGTCGTCAATTTGGTACAACCGGAAAAGATCCTGCTGCTGGAAGAGGACGTGAAGTTTTTGCAATTCTTCACATTCCAATTTACGGTCGTCAATTCGCTGCAACCGTCAAACGCCAAATTGCCGATCGACGAGATATTTTTGCCGAGCGTCAATTCCTTCAGTGAGGTACATCTGCGGAACGCGGAACCGCCGATCGATGTCACACTGTCGGGGATGATCACACTTTCAAGGCCGCTGCAATCGAAAAATGCCTGATAGCCGATCGAAGTCAGTTCGCTGTCCTCCTCAAACGACAAGCTCGTCAGGGAGGTACAGCCGAAAAATGCATTGTCCTCAAGGACCTTGACGGACTTCGGGATCGTGATGCTCTTGAGGTTCTCGCATTCGGAGAACATGCTCGACCCGATCGTGGTGATGCCTGACGGAATTTCTATCGAGGCGCTTGTGGGATTCACCCAGTACAGGATGTGGGTTTCCGTACCGAACAGGCAGTTATCCTGCATTTTGAGCGCAGGATTGCCGGGGGCAAGCGTAATTTGCGTGAGATTGCTACAATCGTTAAACGCGCCGTTGCCGATCATGGTCACACTTGCGGGGATCGCAATGCTTGTGAACCGGCTGCAGTTCGAGAGTGCATAATCCGCAAGCCCCTCTGTCCCTTCACGGATGGAAACTGCTTTAGGTCTGTTGGTATGGAAATTTGCGGAGTCTCTCGTAATAAGATAACTTCCGATATAGAGGAGATCGTAGTAATAATTCGTATCCCAATTGGACTTCTCGTTATAATATTTTGTGGTGCTGAATGCACTCTGTCCGATCGAAGTCAAGCCGTGGGGGAGTTCGATATGTGCGAGATTGCTGCAATTGTTGAATGCCGAGGATCCGATTTCCTTCGCGCCTTCGGGAATGACGATGCTCGTGAGCGCCTTGCAGCTGTGGAACGCAGAACTGCCGATCGTCTTTATGCCGCTGCCGATCGTCGCAGTCGCAAGATTGGTACAATTTTGGAATGCCATGCTCTCAATCGAGGTCACACTGTCGGGAATTTCGATCCCCTTCAGTGCGCTGCAATTATAAAAGACTTGTTTTTCGATCGTCTTGACGCCTTGCGGGATATTTGCACTCTCAAGAGCGCTGCAATTGTTGAATGCCATTTTCCCGATCGCCTTCACGGTCTTAGGAATTTCGATCGATTTGAGCGTCTTGCAGGCATTGAACGCATAGTCCGCGATCATCGTCGTGTCGGCCTTGACCTTGTAGTCGCCGCCCGCAAACTTGCTATTCGCCGCGATCAGGTGCTTGTCGATATAGAGAACGCCATCCGGCCAGTTTTCTTCATCCTGATAGTATGCGGTATCCTTGAATGCGTCCTTGCCGATCGAAGTGACGCTCTCGGGAATGGTAATATCGGAAAGTTCACTGCAGCCGCTGAATGCGCCCTCGCCGATTCCAACCAGCCCTTCCTCGAACACGACGGACTGAAGCGTCTTATTGTTCTTAAATGCGTCCTTTGCAACTTCCACGGGTTTTCCGTTGATTGAACCGGGGATAGCGAGTTTGGGCGTTTCTACAGCGGTACCCGTGACCACAACCGTCCCCTTCGCTTCATCCTCATAGAAATACGCCGTCCCGTCGGAGCCGAACAGCCCCGAGAGGTCAGACGCCTTGATCGTGGCCTTCAGGTTCCATGTTCCTCCCTCGTAGGAATAGATTTGATATTTCTCCACCTTTTCCGTTTCATCGACGTAAGAACGGAAGTAAGAATCCCCCTCCTGAACGTCTACGATCTCGGGAGCGGCTTCGGGGAGAGCGGAACCGTAGAACCACTTCGCGCCGCGCGCGCCCGTCGCACCCGTCAGGGAGCCGAGGTTGGTCCATTCGGCCTCGGAAGTCTTTTGATAGACCTCGAAATTCTCTGTATCGAGATAGAAGTCGCCGACGATCGAACCCGCGAGGACGGTTTTGTCTTTCAGAGTGTTGGGGTTGCCGTTGCCGGAGAACCAAAGGACACCGTCGCGGCCGGGTTTACCCTGTTCGCCCTTGAGGGTGAGAATGGGAGCGCCCCAGCCGTCCGCTTTCTTTTGATACAATGCGCCTGTGTTGGTGTTGAGGTAGAAGTCGTTCGTTGCGCCGAGGTTGGCGACGGGTTCCTCTGTGCCATAGTACCAATTTGCGGCCGTTTC